>JAJZOA010000005.1 GCA_021852225.1 Planctomycetota bacterium | reverse complement strand
TTGATGCCTGCGACGAACTGGGAATTCTGGTCTTGTTTGAGTTCAAGTTTGCCAATCATTTTTATCCGGTCTTTGACGCCGCGTGGATGGAGAATGTCCGACGGGAAGTTCAGGAACAGGTTCGTCTGAACCGCCATCACCCCTGTATTGCTCTTTGGAGCGGAAACAATGAAATATTCTGGTTCAAGGGCTTCAATCTTCTTTTTCAGACGACCATTGGAGGAATTGTACGCCGCGAATTGCCAGGCGCCAGCTATGAATCGGGCAGTGGCGACCCTGGCGACCACAACGATCTTCATTACTGGGGCGCATGGCATGTTGTACATCCGCACAAAAGTTTTGCCGCAAAAGATGGATTTATTTCTGAATTCGGGATTCAGTCATTCCCGTCACCGATGACCGTTCACGCTTACACATCACCTTCCGACCGTAAAAGCATTTACAGCAAGGTGATGGTGTATCATGAGCGGTCATGGGGGCGCGTGGGTATCGAAAGCATGATGCAATATGTTCATCGCTATTTCGGACCCACGCCGCGGGATTTTGAATCGGCGATCTGGTTGACGCAAATCATGCAGGCCTACGTGGTGGGTTACGGAGTGGAACACTGGCGGCGAAGCATGCCCCGCAGCATGGCGAGTCTGATTTGGCAGTTGAACGACAGTTGGCCCGGTCCGACCTGGTCCATGATCGACTGGTATCATCGCTGGAAGGCGCTTATGTATGCCGCCAGAAGGTTCTTTGCACCCATACTGGTCAGTGGCAGACAAGATGCCAAAACCGGCGCGATGGAAATATGGGTAACCAGCGATCGCCTGGAACCGGTTCATGGCGACCTTGTTTGGCATACCAGTAATCTGGATGGCGAAGTGCTGGATCGGGGAAATATGGCCATTCTCCTTTCACCGCGGGAGAGCCGCCTATGCCACCAACTGAATTATTCCGCTCTGCCGGGTCATACGACCATGAACAATCTCCTGATATGGACATCGGTGCGAGTCAATGGCAAGACTGTGTCGGAAAACTGCAGCTTTTTTGTCGCGCCGAAAGAACTGGCGTTACGCGATCCGAAGGTAGTCATCCATTTGGTGGCTTTAACTGACGGATTTCGCGTTATCCTGATCGCTCGGAAACCCGCCTTATGGATGTGGTTATCTCTGAAAGACTGCGATGCCGAATATTCAGACAATTTTTTTCATCTGGCTGCCGGGCATTCGATGGTGATATATGTCAGACCAGCCAAACGATTGACTTGGGATGAGTTTCGGTCACGCTTGCAGGTTCGCTCATTGCGGGATATCGCCACCGGAAGTGTCTGATGCGCTGGCAGCAGGCAGAGGTTGGCACAGATTGTGCGCATGGTTGGCCTCAACAGGGACAAAGAATATGACAACAATAAATCGTCGGGAAATGCTGGCCAGCGGGTTGGCGGTGGCGGCCGGGGCGCTGGTGACGACTCCGGTTGTATATGGCGTTGCGGCACCCACGGGAAATAAACAAGCTGTCGCGCCGGCGACAGGATTGTTTGGCATTCATGTGGTGGATGCCCAGACCGGGCGCGGCATTCCCCTGGTGGAATTGCGCACGGTGAACCAGGTGCGATATGTAACAGACAGCGCGGGCTACGCCGCGATTGCAGATCCGGGTTTTATGAATCGCCACGTCTATTTTTTTGTTTCCAGTCCCGGTTACACTTTTCCCAGTGACGGCTTCGGCTACAGCGGCGTCGGGCTGGACGTGAAACCCGATTCAATCGCACATATATCAATGCATCGGATAAACGTCGCGCAGAGGATTTACCGCATAACCGGTGAAGGCATTTACGCCGACAGTCTGCGGTTGGGGGTTCATCCGCCTATTGACGCGCCCTTGCTTAACGGGCAGGTTATGGGGCAGGATTCATGCCTGGCAACGGTATACAACGGGCGGATTTTCTGGATATGGGGCGATACCGCTCGCCCAGGATACCCGTTGGGGAATTTCCGGACCTCCGGCGCGGTATCCGACCTTCCCGGACACGGGGGGCTGAATCCGGCTGCAGGCATTAACCTTCGATACTTTACCGATTCGTCCGGTTTCTGCCGGGCGATGTGCCCTTTGCCTGATGAACCGGGCGGTGTAGTTTGGCTTGATGGACTTACCACGGTTCCCGACCGGAACGGGACTCTGCGACTTGTCGCACGGTATACCAGGCGCAAGGGAATGGGAAAGATATATGAGCAGGGCCTGGCGGTCTGGAATCAGAAAGCCGGCGAATTTGAGAAATATCATGTCTATCAGCCGAAGGAACAGTGGCGATTTCCAATCGGCCATCCGGCCGCGTACCGGGAAAACGGGCGTGAATACCGGCTGTTTTCGCCGCAATTTCCAACTGCTCGGGCGGCCGCTGCGCTGCATGCGCTGGCGGACAGCGGCCAATATGAGGCCTTTACCTGTCTGGCTCCCGGTACGCGGTATGCGGGTCGCAAATCCATGGTGGAGCGAAATTCGGCCGGTCGAGTGGTCTGGGCATGGAAACTCAATACGCCTCCGCTGAGTTCTAACCACGAGCGGGAATTAATTTCGTCAGGCCTGCTGCAACCGGCCGACGCGCATTTTCAACTGATGGATGCACAAAGCCATCAGCCGATTACAATCCAGAACGGCTCATTTTTCTGGAACCCTTTTTTGAAGCGCTGGATCATGATCGCGGTGCAGCATGGAGGAGCCTCGGTCCTGGGGGAAATCTGGCTGGCAATTGCGGCGCAGCCGACCGGGCCGTGGCGGCTGGCACATAAAATTGCCACGCATCCGGATTATTCATTTTACAATCCGACCCAGAACCCGTTTTTTGATCAGGAAAACGGCCGTATTATTTATTTTCAGGGGACCTGTTCGGCGTCCTTTTCCGGCAATTCACACCCGATTCCACGCTACGATTACAATCAGTTGATGTACTGTCTGGATTTATCAGATTCGCGGTTGCGACTGGAGTAAATGGCCTAGCCAAAAGAGCCATATAAGACAATATATTTACGCGATTCAGATGTGCCGCTGCCGGTACAACGCTGGCTGAATGGCCTTTTGCATTGCCGCCATGTCCAGCGACTGAGTCAGAAAAGTGCCTATTTCCTTGACGACGACCTCCGGATGGGCCATCAGTCTTTCATGCGCGACATTCAGCACACTGATTTGCGGCCGGGTTGTGAGCCAACCGTCAAGCTGCGCCAATTCACGCTGAAAAATGGTTATCAGGCGGTGATTTTCAGCGACCGACCCGGGAGGTCGTCCCAGCATCGCCTGTTGCGAGGCTACCACCTGCGATAAATTCCGTCGCATGAAAATAACGCGTAACGGCTGATCTTCCGGCAGATCGTAAAGCAGGCGATAAATGACCTTCACCGCTTTGCCGGCGGCCTGCTGAATCCACGCCGCATTCTGTCTGGTATGCTTGACGGCTTCAAACTCGAAATAGCCGCGTGGATTCGCCAAATCAGGCGGCCGACGCTCGTCTGTCAATACGGGCATGCCGCCGGCATGAAGCATTTGCATCATCAGAGAAGTGCCAGATCGCGGCAGTCCGGACACCAACACGATGTGATTCATTGATTGCATCAAATATCCGTTGAACACCCGGGAAAATCGGATCGAGGGACATCGCAACGGCTGAAAATAAATGGACCGCCGCCGTCAAAGGGGCGGTCCATCTTTGCTTCGCTTGCGGGCGCGGATGAATTACCGGGATCATTTTGCAACGACCTGGTGTTTTCGCCAAGCCAATATGCCAACGGCGCCCATGGCCATTAGAACCAGCGATGCCGGTTCGGGCGTCGATGCGGCGCTTGGAATAAGGGGAGATCCACCGGTGTCGCCAACGGCGATTGGTGTATTCGGCGATGATTCAAATGCGTAGCCAAGCAGCTTGCTGTTAAAGTCAACAAGATTGGTGGCCGGCTCGGTGGTGGTGTTGAACGAAAACGCGGCCCAGCCGTAAAAATCCTTTCCGTCGTCTGCCGCACGCAAACCAGTATACAGAATTTCATGGTTGCCCGCCTTGACCACATTGGTACTGTTGTAGCCACCGCTGCCAAACACAAAAGTGTTGCCGGTGCCGCCCACTTCAGTTCCCTTTGGAAGGAATTCCAGTGTAGACGTTGCGCCACCATGGGCAGATGCGGCCACAGTCACGGTATCAATGCCCGGCGTCATGCCGGAAAAAGTGACGCTTGCGTCGCCGCTGATTCGGTTGAGCGAAGTCATCATGCCGAGAAAGGCGGCCTTTCCGCCGTAGTTGATGAATGCTTCGCCGCCCGGCGTAAGCGTCGTCAAAGGGGCGGCCAGGTGTGTATATTGCGGATTGCCGTGTGCCGCCCCTGCGGCGAGCATGGAAATGCCGGCGGCGGCGTAGGCTGTCAGTCTTGCGTCCAATCCGATGGATTGGGCGTTGTGGGCTTTGCGGCGCTGCGCCGCTTGACTTTTGTGTGTCTTATTCATGAACAATCTCCTGATAAATGGCTAACTGGAACGACATTACGATAACAGCGCGGATTTCGCGGCTTGACGCGGCGAGTTGCTCCGGCGGCGCACTGGAAGAAGAATCGCAATCATGCCGATCAGGCAGATTGCCAGCGACGCGGGTTCGGGCGTTGCGATCAACTGGCCTGCGGCATTGGTTGCCAGGTCTGGCGAAGTTGAGGCATTGCCGGCATAGCCCAGACCGTACATGTCCTCCAGTGTCCTTAATACGCTGTAGCTGTTGAAGACCTGTTGAGAATTACCAGCGACAAAAAGCGATGGATCGCCATTAATGATGGTGGCGATATGGTTGCTGTCCGGCAGGGTATAGTTGTTTTCATCCCAGGTGACCAGAAGCAGGCTGTCGTTGGTTTTGGCCCATTGAAGATAACCGCTCAGATTTTGTTGCAGCCAGGCATCCCCGGTCGCAATACTGCCGTTGTGCATGTCATTTTCAAGGTTGGGAATCACAAACGACACCGTGGGCAGGCTGGCATAGCCGCTGGCGGTGGTGGGAAATTCGCTAAAGCCACTCATGGTTGATAGCGGCAGCAGATTGCCGGATACCGCCGTCAGATTCGGATTAACCCAATTCACTACCGCGTTGTGCTTGCGGACATAAGTGTCGCTTAATTGCGCGGATGTTGCACCGCTGATGCCGCTATAGGCGTTGTAGCTCGCCTGATTATAGCTGGACGTGTTGTCAATTGGCGAATAGCTTTGATTGTATTCGTGAAACGTATGACCGGAATTAAGCAGCTGCGCGCCAAGATTCGCAGCGTTCGCCAGCGGTTCGGTGTATTGTGGTGCGG
>JAJZOA010000049.1 GCA_021852225.1 Planctomycetota bacterium | reverse complement strand
GCAGTGAATCCAGCGGTATATGCGACGGCTGGAATCGCGCGATTTATCCCTTACCACTTCCATGATTCCCCTTGGGTCATGCACCATGAAGCTCAACGCCGCCGCGGAAATGCTGCCCATTACCTGGCGGTGCTGGGCGGACATGCACCCGTTTGCACCGGCCGCACAAACCGGCGGTTATCAATTGCTGTTTGATGAAATGGAATCCGCCCTTTGCCAGATCACGGGTTTCGCGGCCGTTTCACTTCAGCCCAACGCCGGTTCACAGGGTGAATATGCGGGCCTGATGGTGATCCGCGCCTATCATCAGTCGCGTGGGCACAGCCATCGAGACATTTGCCTGATTCCACAATCCGCCCATGGCACCAATCCCGCCAGCGCAGTGGTTGCCGGCATGAAGGTGGTGGTAGTAGCATGCCGCGAAAATGGTGATGTGAACATTGACGACTTGCGTGCCAAAGCACAAGAACATCAGAACGATCTGGCCGCCCTTATGGTCACCTATCCTTCCACCCATGGCGTTTTCGAAGAAGGTATTACGGAAATCTGTTCTATTGTGCACGCCCATGGCGGACAGGTTTATATGGATGGAGCCAATATGAATGCGATGGTCGGCCTCTGCCGGCCTGCGGATATTGGTGCGGATGTCTGCCATTTGAATCTGCATAAAACATTCTGCATCCCCCATGGAGGTGGCGGACCGGGCATGGGTCCCATCGCTGTAGCCGCTCATCTGAAGCCCTATCTGCCCGGACACCCGGTCACCGGTGAAGGTGGCCACGACGCCATAGGACCGGTCAGCGCCGCATCCCATGGGAGCGCCTTAATCCTAACCATCCCATGGGCGTATATCCGCATGATGGGTGCCCAGGGCCTGCGCCGCGCCACGCAGGTGGCGATTCTAAATGCCAATTACATGGCGCGCCGCCTGGCAGGTCACTATCCGGTACTTTTTCGCGGGAAAAGCGGCTTTTGCGCTCATGAATTTATTATTGACGCCCGTGCATTTGAGGCTTCGGCCGGCATTCGCGTGGAAGACATTGCCAAACGCCTGATGGATTTCGGCTTTCACGCCCCCACCGTTTCCTGGCCCGAACCCGGCACGCTTATGATTGAGCCAACCGAAAGCGAATCGCGCGCTGAACTTGACCGGTTTTGTGATGCACTGATCGCCATTCGCGCGGAAATTGCCGCCATTGAACAGGGCAAAATGGATCGCACAGACAACCCGCTTAAAAATGCCCCGCACACCGCTGAGCAGGTTTCGGCGGATCAATGGCACCACGCCTATAGCCGACAACAGGCCGCATGGCCGCTGGATTCACTGCGGGATCATAAATTCTGGCCCGCCGTAGGAAGGATTGACAACCCCTACGGAGACCGCAATCTGGTCTGTTCCTGCCCGCCGGTCTTGCCGTCTTAGGATAGTGTGAATGATGTGCCGCCCCAGCCGGGCCAGTCGGAGGTGCTTTTCACCAGGCACAAACTCGCGTGATCAGATCCTGCCGCATCTGTAAAAGCCGTTGCCTCATTTAATTTGTCTTGTCGCAGGATGACCGGCAGGTCGCGTCTGCGGGAAAATCGTCGGCCACGTAAAATGGTGTGCCGTTAGTTATCGGGAATTTGGAATTAGGCTTTTCGGCCGCGCCGTCATCAGCGTATAAGCGTTTTTTTCATAGCTTGACAAGGCTTCCGAAATACCTAACATATACCTAACAAATGGCTTGCCAAACCTCTTTTTTTTGCGGCTTGCCGTTGCATCTAAAAGGTGCGGGAACATGCGGCCAACAGGCGGATTAACTTTCAAGCAGTTGCGGGCATTGTATGGCCACACCGGGCAACAATGGGCGCCCGATACCGCTTCTACAAATACCGAATATGCAGACCCATCCTTGCGCGCCTTTCCCACTCCGCCCGGCGAATTGCCGACCTGTTCGCCGGCAGTTGCGGTGGCTTCGCCAGTTGCGGCGCTGCTTTCCAGTGAATGCCTGCAATCGGGTATTCATGAATGGTTTTATGATATGACCGCGACCACCGGCATGCCTGATGCACCATCCACTGGCGAATCTGCGGATGCGGTTCCAGAGTGGGGCGGACGGGGTGAAGAACTGAGTCATCAATCAAAAAGAAGCCCCCTATCGCGGCCCATGAGTCAAAGTCATATTCCATTTTTCGCGCCCTTAACCCTGTTCACCTGGCTGGGTGGCAGGTTGTGTGCCCGCACCCAGCGCCGTTATCTGTTTTGGATCGGCCCGGTCTGTCGACCAAGTATTTACATTCTTTCAGCCGGCCTGGGCATACCGGATTGGCAGGACCGATGCATTTTTGTTGATCCGGCGGATGACGACCAGCGTTTCTGGGTGCTGGATCAGGCCCTGCGTTGCCCGGTGGCCGCCGCAGTGATGGCAGATGGTTCCGCCTGCACCATGGCCACAAGCCGCCGCCTTCAGTTGGCGGCACAAGCCGGTGGTGGGCATGCGTTGTTTGTGCGGCCCGTCCGGGAGCTAAGCCAGCCATCACTTGCGGCAACCCGCTGGCTGGTGCAGCCGCACCCCACACCCACGGCCGACCCGCATTGGCGCGTTTTTCTGCAGCGGGCCAAACCGGCTCTGGCTGGCATTCCGACGGGCACCGCATCGGTCATCCGGTGGCGATACAGCCGAAAACAGGCCGTCGGTCGGCTGATTCCCGCCGATTAAGCCCGTCGGCTGAAGCGGGCGCTTTGCATTCCGGCCAATATGCGGGATACTTGAATCATGCGGTGGATTACTTTTTTTCTTCTGCTCTATCTGGCAACCGCGCTGCAGGCTGCGCATTTAGCGCAATGGAGCGAAGTCGGATATTTCCATCTGGAATATCTGGTGCTGCTGGCTATTTTCTACGCCCTGTTCGCGGAAGAAGATTCCGCCATTCTGGCTGGCTTCTGGTGCGGCCTGGTGTATGACCTGACCAGCCAGTCTCTTCTGGGTTCCGAAGCCCTTATGCTGGGGCTGATAGCCCTGGGCCTGGTGAAAATCCGCAAGCACATTTTCCGCAACAACGCGCTTAGCCAGATTGTCATGACTTTTCTGGCCGTCATTATTTTTCTGGTCGGGCGGACGGCGATTGATTCCGGCGTTTCCTGGGCCTTCGGCCAGCCGGGCGTCGCGATAAGTCCCGTGCTGTTCGCCGGCGTCACGTTCAGCAGCGCGGTGTATACCGCGGTGATTGCCCCACTGATGTTCCGATTGATTTTTCTGCTTGGCCCGCTGCTTGGTTTTGAGGCCCCGCACCACCGGGGCATTTCCGCAAGCCGGTAAGGGTGCTGACCGTTAACGGCGGCTGTCCGTCTTTGGGCCAGCGACGCGGGCCACGGCTGCCAAAATTGTCTGCGAATGTTAGACTATGCCATCAACCGGAATGCGTTGAGCGTCCGGAACCTACAATTTACGTGCCACGTTGGAGTCGCCATGATAACCGGTCTAACAATTCAAGATTTTCGTGGAATCGGCTGGGGCCGGCTTGACAACCTGACTCCGCTGGTCATATTGGTTGGCCCCAATGGCTGTGGAAAAAGCACCGTGCTTGATGCGCTTCTGCTGGGAGCAAGCAAGGACCCGCTAAACCAGGTAAATGTCGTTTTGGACAGGCAGGAGCCGATCAAAAGAACCAATGCGGCTGGGCACAATCAAACAGGCAGTCAGGCTAATAAAACATGGCTTTTTCATAAGGGCTCGGCTCAGTTTTCCATTATTCAAGTATCCACGAAAAGTCGCGCCCCTTCAGCGCCATCGCCTCTTGCGATCAGCGGCCGGGCAGTCGTGAATGACGGATCGATGATGGTGCGAACCACCCAACTCAAACCGGGGGGTGGGGCTGACGAGAATATCGCCATCCAATACTCCAACGCGGTCCCGCTACGCGATATCCCGTTTGCGCAGGCGGACGCCTTCCCAACTGGCTTGTTGGAGCCCTTTCCCGATATCAGGGACATCCGGCTGGTGGATACCGCGCCGCGGTATCGGCCTGAAACCATTGAAGACCTATATTCCCGAGCTACGCGCCAAGGATTAAACAAAGATATTAAAAATCAGGCTCTCGAATTATTAAAAACCGCCGAAAACATCGAAATACTTACCGAAAGCAATCAGCCTGTTTTGCATATCACTTATCCTGGCTATTCCGTTCCAGTAGTGCTGGCAGGCGAGGGAACCAGGCTTTACCTTCGGCAAAGTCTGGAACTTGCCGCGCCAGCCGACACCACCATCCTGATGGAAGAACCGGAAGCTCATTTGAATATTCGCACAATGAAATTCAGCGCCAAGGCTCTTTTCGCGGCCACCCGTCGCCAAATCCAAATTATTCTTACCACACATAGTCTGGAATTTATTGATGAACTTATCGCTGCCGCTGAGCCAGAAGATTTACCCAAAATTTCGCTTTTCCGCCTAAAATTAAAAAATGGAACACTTATCAATTCCCGTTTCTCGGGAGAACAGGTGGTTACGGCGCGTGAACTTCTGCAGGAAGACCTGCGATGAGCGATTGGCGCGAGAATCCGGACAATATTATCCTTTGCGAGGGCTACCACGACAGGGCTTTCTGGAGTGGATTTCTGCTAAAATCCGGCTGTCAGGATTATCGCAATGGGCAGCGGATGGCGACGACCGCCGCGCCGGTAAATCTCAAGGGAAAATATACATTTATATCGCCGGACGGTAGCAGGCTCATAACTGTCCAGCCATGCCAAGGTAAAACGCAAATCTGGAAAGCCCTTGCTTATTTTCTATCTAATCTGGCGATCGAGCCCAAACAGCGTATCTTTGTCTCATTGGATGATGACCACGACGCAGTCGCGGAGAGTTATGCCCCGTCCTCGGGCTGCCAGCCGTTGGAGGCTTTTCTAGCCAATAAGTTTGCCGGACAATTCTCAATTGAAGGAGGCGCATGCCTTTTCAAACCACAAGATTCTATACATCCATATATCTCTCTAATTAATTGGGCGTCAGCCGAGCCGGCAAATGACAATCTTCCCGGCAAACAAACTCTTGAGCGGCTGGTGTGTGCCGCCCTGAATCTGGCCTATCCCGATCGCGCTATTTCCGTTAAACACTTCCTGGATTCCCGAGGCGACGGTGCGCCTGCGGCTGGCGTCAAGGAATTTGCATATTCGCACGTTGCCGGTTGGTTTGCCGATGAGGGAATCGAGGGATTTTACCGATCCATTTGGTCGAAAGATCGCATTTATTCCTTTCTGGAAGACGAATTGAAAAAGATTAAGATATGGGACACCATGCATTTGGCTATGCGGTAAGCGGATTGGGCGTCCAATGCCCGGCACCACTGGACGCCTAAATTACCCGGAGCGGTTGACATATGGCCAAAACATTCTGGCTTTGGATCGGTTCATGCGTTGGCGCCATTTTATTGCTGCTGGCGGGCACTGCGGCGCTGCGCGGCGTGGGGGTATTTAAGCCGCAGCACATTATCATTTCCCGGCAAACCACCTGGATTACCGGCCCGTTGGATAAAGATGGAGGGGTGGATTACGCCGCCTGGCTAAACCAGCGCGACAGCCGAGGCGTTACGCCGGCAAACAACGCCGTGGTCGCACTGCTGAAAATCACGGGAACCGGGCCGGGTGTGCTGGGCAATAAAACCGTGACCAGAAAAATTCTCCATACGCTTGGTATCAAACCACCAGATGTCCCGCATCCTTATATGTCATTCTTCAAATATGAGAAACTGCATGACTTAAAGAATAAAAAAGGCCTGCCAAGTGGCGTGGGGCACCACCCCTGGGCCGCGGCGCAGCACCCGCACATCGCGGCGTGGCTGGCTGGCCAGCATACGGCATTGGCCGAAGCCACGGCTGCGGCTCGCATGAAGCACGCCTATTTTCCCGTGTTTGTGTTAAAGCGAAACGGGTGTTTGGATATGGATTCTCCTTTTTATCTTTTGGGCGACATAGCCAATATTTCGGAAGCGTTTGCCGCCCGAAGCATGCTTCTGGCCAGTTCTGGCGATTATGCCGGAGCATGGCGCGACATTGTCACGATTCACAAGCTTGGCAATTTGGCCGGCCGCGGACCATTTCTGCTCAATTTGCTGACATGTGATACCGTCAATTCAATCGCGATGAGCCAAGTGGAATCGTTGGCAAAAACAGGCAAAATACCCGCGTCTTTGTGCAAAAACTGGCTGGTCTCGCTGCGGCGTTGGCAAAAGGTTCCGTCCCTGGCCGCCGCATTCAACACCGGAGAGCGACTGGCTGGATTAACCCATTTTCAATATTGGGCCACCCATGGTCTTGCCGGATTTTCCCGTGATCTAAACCCCGGACATATGCGTGGATCGCGATTGAATTTCAACGCCATGATGGTCAGATGGAACACTATTTGTAACCGAATCGTTATCGCCGCGCATAAGGCGACGTATAAAGAGGAACAAATCGCATTGAATCAGGCCTGCTTTTGGTACGATCAATTCAGCGATGCGGACTTCGCGCCCATGGCAAGCCAAATGCCCGCCAGGCTGGTCGCCAAACGATTGATCGACTACGGCTTCAACGTGCCAATTTGGCCCGCAGTTTTACTTGCATCGGAGCGAAGCGAGCGGAACATGGCCCGCGTTGGGCTGGCGCTGGCTGCGTTTCGCGCCGCAAATGGCGTATATCCGCCCGCGCTGGCGACTCTTATTCCCAAATATTTCAAGACCGTCCCGAGTAATGCGTTTACGGGCAAACCCTTGCATTATTGTGATGGCAAGAATTCCCATGGCTATCTGCTTTACTGCTTTGAAATCAGTGGCGGGTCGAAAAAGTCACATGTAAGCGGCGAATTAACCCTTACGTCCAATTGGCCCGGCCCCAAAATTCGTCGGTGGATTAATCTGCCAATAGGCGTTACGAAAAACATGTGGAGGCATCGGCGCTGGTATAACCTGCCTACGCTGGTTACGTGCCATTGCAAACCAGCCCCGCAGACTCAACCGACACCCAAATTGCCTAAAGGCTTTCCGTCACTTGGCCGGTAAAAAAACGTCAGTGGACGCCAAGCGGCCCGTGCCTCATTCTGCAATATGCGGCGCGCGACATGGTATAAAATCACAAAACGGCGTGACAGTCGTTTTGAGAATTCAATTAATCCGATCGGACCGCAAGCTGTAAAATTGCCGATACTTCGGCGGCTGCCGCAATGGCCAGCAACAGTCATTCGCCAGATTTGTGAATTATGGCAGCCTTGGGCGGCATTAAATCCGCGCTTTGCGGCCCACCTGAATCGCCCCGCCAAAGGCCTTTTAAAATGCGCATCATTTGACATTTTCTAGTTAACCGGTAAAGCTATCGTTTAACAAAAATCTATTCGGCGTTTTAGAAGGCGTACTTGGAGTGATTTCAATGCCACATCGTAGGGATTTCCTTAAAATTGCATCGGCGGCAGCCCTTACTTCGACGGTTATCGGGCGTGTTCATGGTGATGCCGCCCCGGCAATGGGCGCTGTGTCGACCTCTGGTGTTCATGAGGGTGGCCTGAAAATTGCGGTCGGCCCCGATACCCTGCTGGCCAAAGCCATTTCGCCGAATATCCTGCGCCTGGACCTGCTGGCCGGTGGCAAAAGCGATCCACACACTCCAGTCCTTGACCCCCAAGCCAAATTTGCGGCCGAACCATCAAGCAAACTGGACGCTGCGGGAAGTCCCATCAGCCTGCGGACCAGCGAATTTGAATTGCGTATCAGTCGCGACCCTTGTCGGCTTACGATTCTGGATAAATCCGGAAAGATACTGCTGGATCAACACGGCGGCCAAAGCCTGCATGTGAACCCGAAAAATCAGGCTCAATCCGGATTTGAATTCGGGCACGATAAAAATGCTGATTTTTACGGCATTCATACCTCCGCCTGCTGGTCCAAAAAGCATCAGCCAGTGCTTAAAAACGGCACTGGCGTTGCCCACGATACCTACAAGATTGAGGCGTCCATTGAAGGCGGCGGCGGCGCGCCATTCACCTGGACCACTGCGGGCTTCGGCATTCTGGTGGACAGCGATGGCGGCTATTTCCAGATGAAATCCGGAGAAATCGGGTTTTATTACGGCAACCCGAACCCGCAGAATTATGGCCGCAATTTCGCCCGTCCCAACAGTCTGACGGTGTTCATTATGGTGGGCGGCGCGAAGGATATTTTCCGCGGCCTGGCGATGGTCAGCGGCAAAATGCCGATGTTTCCCAAATGGGTATATGGATTCACCAATTCCCAATGGGGCACGAACCAGCATCTGCTGCGCGAATATCTGGAAACGTACCGCGCCCGGGACATTCCCATTGACAACTTCACCCTCGATTTTGACTGGAAAGACTGGGGCGCGAGCAATTACGGCGAATTCCGCTGGAATCCGGTGAAATATTCCGAGGCTCTGTTTACGCCGGATAATCCCGACGCGCTGATCAACTGGACGCGCGAACTGGAATGCAAAATTACGGGCATCATGAAGCCGCGTATTATTATCAGCACAGTCAAAGGCCATCTTGAGCCAATGACCACACAGGGGGCGTCGGCAAAAAAACTGGACATTTATTCGCCCACGGAAAAGCCGTTCGCCGATTATTTTTCCGGTCTGATGTCGATAGATATAGATTTTTACAATCCGCTGGCGCGGCAATGGTACTGGAACGCCACATGGAAACACCAGTGCATGCAGCAGGGTATCGCCGGCTTCTGGAACGATGAAGCGGATTCTCCGGCAACCGGAAATTTTGAATTCATGTACATGCAGCAGGCCTTGTGGGACGGGCAGCGGCGCGACCGGCCGCGAAATCGGGTCTGGTCCATTAACCGCAATTTTTACCTTGGGTCGCAGCGTTATGCCTACGCCACATGGTCCGGGGATATTGACACCGGCTTTCATGTCATGCGGCAGCAGACGGTCGCCATGATCAACACCATTAATCTTGGTCAAATGCGATGGGCACAGGATACTGGCGGCTTTAACGGGCACCCGACCCCCGAAGTCTATACCCGCTGGTTCCAGTTTACGGCGGTATGCCCGACGTTACGCACGCATTGCACGCTGGGCGAACGCCGCCAGCCCTGGGTATATGGGGATCAGGCATGTGAAACCGTCAAGCAGGCGATCCGACAGCGATACAGCTGGTTCTTCTACACCTATGCACTTGAACATGCAGCCTGCGTGGACACGGGTGTGGGTATTGTGCGACCGCTGACTTTCGATTATCCGGATGATCCGAATGTCGCGACCATGTCCGACCAGTGGATGTTTGGCGACTGGATTTTGGCCGCGCCGATTATGGAAAAAATGGGAACGGGCCAGGGCGAAACAATGACGCGGCGCATCTATTTGCCGGCCGGTGAATGGACCGATTACTTCCGCGGAACCCGCCACAAGGGCGGCCAATGGATTGATTACGCCCTGAATTCAAACAGTTGGAATGACTGGCCACTGTTTATTAAAGATGGTGCGATTATTCCGCTGGCCGATCCGGTCCGCGCCATTCATACATCCAAGCCGGAATTGGTGTATCTGGATGTATTTCCCGCGGAAAAGCCCGCGCACGGTGAATTTTATGATGATGATGGCGAATCCTATGACTATCAAACAGGGCATTTCCATCAGCAGCTTATTTCCGCCCGAAAGACACAGAATGGCGACGATGTTCATATCGGTGCCAGGCAAGGCACCTATAACTCCAGCGTCAAAAGTTTTGTAGTCCGTCTGCACGGGCGGGCCGCGGCAATGGTACACGCCAACGGACGCGCTTTGCCCCATGCCGCCAGCGCTGCGGCGTTGGAAAAGGCAGCCTCAGGCTGGTGCGCGGATATGGATGTATACGGCCCGGTTACACTGGTGAAGGTGCCGGCAGGCCAACTCGATTCTCTGGTCATCTCGGCCGCGGGCAGCCAGCGCGTAGTCAAAACAGAGGAAATATTGACTGCGGGTGATGCGTCGCTTTCCGGTCCAACACCGCAAACAGTCCCGCTAAAGTCGAATAACGGCATGTATGTGGATGCCAGCCTGTTCGGTCCGATTCCGGATACCCGCAATACGGTTGCCACGAATCATTCCGGCTTTACTGGCAATGGTTTTATAGCTGGATTTACCTCTGTTGGAACAGGTGCGACGTTCTATTTGCGGCGGGCGAAGGCGGGGAACTATCTGGCACGATTCCGCGTAGCCAATGGCGCGCCAACCACCACACAGACGCTCAATGTGTATGTCAACGGAGTGCAGTTCGGCGTTCTGAAAATCCCCGGTCTGCCGAATTGGAACGCGTGGCAGGAACTGCCGATGTATCTTCCGCTTGCGTCGGGATGTAATTCTATCATGCTGCGGCGTGATGCGGAAAATACCGGTGACGTAAATCTGGATTGTCTGAAGGTTTCCTGCGAAAATAATACGTAACCGGTTGGTGCGGCTTATTGGCGAAGTCCGGGCAACCGGAAGAACCGCGACTGATTCCGCGACATAAACTCGCGCGGCCCGATCACCGAAACTGGCGTGCCCGCCGTGTCTATCGGAAAAATGTTTCGCGCCAGATTGGGTATCTGAATCTGGGTTGCGAACCGCTGGTTAAACTGGGAATCCAGATACGCCTGCGGGTTGGAGGCTACATTGGGCGGAAGGAATCCGTGCAGGTCCGGAGAAAATACAATCCGCTGTTGCCGTATAATCGTTCCTGCTTTCCAGAGCCGCCAACTTGCCACTCGGCCCGTCAGGGAAACCGATACCGGATTCTGCTGGCCGAAAATTCCCTACCACAGCGTTGGGGCTGCGCGGCACCGGGCAGACCGGAGCTTGACATCACCAGAGGCTGGTTCCGCCGGATGATGAATCCCTGCTGTTTCAGAGGGTCTGTGGCGATATCTGATACCTCGTTCAGAACGCGCCCATCGCTCCAACTTCTCGGGAATTCACTTTTACCTGGAACTCCCCGCCCAGGTCCGTGGCCTCCGCCTGTGGCACCGCCTTCTAAGATGTGTTGTTGGCCCTTGGCATCGGTGAGGTTGAGATGTGGTTCACCCTTTGCGGCAAGAGTATCACCCGCCGCCGAATCGTACCGGCCAACGGAGTTTTCCCGTTGCAATTCAAGGCTTTGCGGCGTCTGAACCGGACGCGATTGGAGCATTCCTGCGGAATTTTCCCAGACGCGGTTTTGCGGGGTGCAAGGCGTTTTGGCTGATACGCTGGACGGGCCAACCAGGCCTGAAGCCAGGGCGATTAAAGCGGCTAAAAGACAAAGGATCAGCGCCATCGCTCCGCGCCTGTGCCCGGACGCGCCAAACATCATGGTTCTGTCGGAGAGAATCGCTCTTTCTTCAGCCGCTGACATGGACAACAGTTTAGCCGATGGAGCCGGGCCGGGGAAACATTTCGTTGCCCCCGCGGCAATACGCGAGGGATGAACCTGATACAAACCCGCCAACTCACCAATAGTCCGCTGGCCCTTCATCGCCTCCATGGCCACCTTGGCCTTGAACTGCGACGTAAACTGACGACGTTTTACCGACATAAAATAGACTCTGAAAACTGGGAAAAAACTACCTTAGCAGCGCGCCCAGTTTTTGAGGAGTATTACATATCGCCGGCATCCATTTCCCGTAGTATTGATACCATCTATTCTTCAGCGAATCAATTTTCTTCATACGACCTCCGATCCTTTCTATACCGAAAGCCTATACGAAACACTGGCGTCACTTTAGAGGTGCAGCCGCCCCTCTTCAGTTGTCGTCCAAGTCCGGTTAGAATTCGCTTATGGCTAAAGCAAAGCAACCACCCAACCGTTTTAAGAAATCCGAGGCATTGTTCAAGCGGGCACTGGTTCTTATGCCCGGCGGCGTTTCATCACCGGTACGTTCCTTCCAAAGCGTCAATCTCTCGCCGGTATTTATACGCCAGGGAGAAGGCTCGCGGCTGACTGATGTCGATTCCAATACCTATATCGACTACGTCATGAGCTATGGGCCGTTAATCCTTGGCCACGCAGATCCCGCCGTACAGGCGGCCGTGGCCAAACAGATGAGCCGCGGTTCAAGCTTCGGCTGCTGCGCGGAAGAGGAAATTCTGCTGGCCGAGCTTATCGCGCAATATATGCCGAATGTTCCGATGGTGCGCTTCGTTTCCAGTGGCACTGAAGCGGTCATGAGCGCCATCCGATTGACCCGCGCGGTCACGGGCCGATCTTTGATCATAAAAATCGCCGGCGGTTACCACGGCCATGTGGACGCGATGCTGGTAGGTGCCGGAAGCGGCGCAACGACTCATGGTGTGCCGAGCAGCCCTGGAATACCTGCGGAAGTTACCGGCAATACGCTGGTCATTCCGTTTAATGATGTGGATGCCGCCCGGCATGTATTCGCTAACCACGGCGATAAAATTGCCGGCTTGTTTCTTGAACTTGTCATGGGGAATATAGGCGTGGTGCCGCCGCAGCCGGGCTATCTGCAAATTCTGCGGGCCTTATGTGACGAACACAAGAGTCTGTTTGTAGCGGATGAAGTCATGACTGGTTTCCGTGTCGCCCGCGGCGGCGCACAAAGTCTTTTTGATGTGAAGCCGGATTTAACCTGTCTTGGCAAGATCATCGGCGGGGGTTTGCCAGTAGGTGCCTATGGCGGCCGCGCGGAACTGATGAACCAAATCTCTCCGGCCGGCCCGGTCTATCAGGCCGGCACACTTTCAGGCAATCCGCTGTCGATGGCTGCGGGTATTGTCACGTTGCGGCACCTGCAATCCGCCGACAGCTACCAGCAGCTTGAGTCACTGGCTGGCAGTCTTGAAACGGGTTTGATATCCGGCGCGGCGGCGGCCAAACTGCCGCTGGCGGTACAACGCTGCGGAAGCATGATCACGCCGTTTTTCGTACAGGATCAGCCCGCCGCACAAGCCGGTATTCGCAACTACGCCGATGCGCTTGCCTGCAACACCAGAAAATATGCGCAATTCTTCCGGTTAATGCTTGAGGCCGGCGTGATGATTCCGCCTTCACAATTTGAGGCATGGTTTATATCGTTGGCACACTCACATGTGGATATAGATACGACTGTGGAAGCCGCCGGACGAGCGATGCGGACCATGGCCGCGGAATGTTGAAATCAGTGGCAAAAGGGCCATTGTCAGGCGATCTGGTAATGAATACACATAGCCAATCGGTTGTATATATGCAGGAGTCAGCATGAGCGAACCCGGGAAAGTTCTAGCCATTATTTCCGTGCAGGGGCGCGATCAGAAAGGAGTCGTAGCGCGGTTTGCAACGTATGTCGCCGGCCATGGCATTAACATTGAAGATATGGAACAGCGTGTCCTTCGCGGCCTGTTTGTGATGGACATGCTGGTAGATATCCGTGAAATGAGTATCTCACTTGATCAACTCATCACAGGTCTGCTGGAGCTTGGCCATGAAATGGACATGCAGGTGCGGGTGTCCCTTCAAAAATCACGAAAGTCCAAGCGTGTCGCAGTGCTGGTCAGCCGGGAGGCCCATTGTCTGGAAGCCATGCTGGATCTGTCAACAAGAAAGCAGTTGGGTGGTGAAATTGCGGCGGTCCTGGGCAACCATCCGGTATTACAGGCACGAAGCGAATCGGCCGGCATTCCCTTTGAATGGCGGCCCAGTGGTCCTGGAGAAGTGGATAAACAGGCCCATTTCACATGGCTGACCGGGCGACTTGCGGCCTTGAATCCGGACCTTATTGTGCTGGCACGTTACATGCAGATTCTCCCTGCCGCAATGACTCAGCACTACCAATGGAAAATCATCAATATTCATCCATCCCTGCTCCCGCATTTTCCCGGGGCCAATCCGTACCGCCAGGCGTTTGACAGCGGTGTGCGGGTCACCGGTTGCACCGCACATTTTGTTACTCAGGACCTGGATCAAGGCCCAATTATTCTTCAGGATGTGTTTCATATAAATGTTGGCGTTGATCAGGCCGAAGATGTGCGCGAACGCGGTCTGCGGCTTGAGGCGCAAACCCTGGCGAAAGCGGTCACTTATTTTCTGAACGAGGAATTAATTGTGGTGGATGGCAAAGTTGTCTTTAAGCCAGGCATCGATACCTTCGGCAAACTGGTGGAACGTGAATGAATACCCGTGCCGATATGGCTTCGCTTATTCCAATCGCATCCGCCTGATTTGATTGGATCGGTCATATCCAAAATCCCGGAGCTTGCATGGCTATCGAGCCGCGGATAACAGCACCACAAAGCCGGAAATAAAATTCGCGCCCTAATTCGCCCCGGTTATAACGCTCACGACCGCCGGGAACCGAACAGCGTCATCAGCAGACCGGCGACACCCAAGGCCAGTCCGCCCCCGATATAGAGAACGGTTTCCCGCGTAAACCGACCCACAAAGAAATTCTTGGTCTGATCCGCCACCGAATGCGAGGCATGCATACCGACAAAAAATAGAACGATGCCAAGAACCAGAAGAACGATTCCAACGATGCGTTGCGGACTCATAAGAAATATCCCATAAAAAAAGCTATTGCGGAAATGGCCGCATTCCACTCTAACGAAAACGAACGATATACCGGTCCGCGCGACCGTGGATTATCGTAGATCAATTCCACGCGTATGGTCATTTTCGACCGCGTGTCCCGCCGATCAAAGAGATCACAAATATGATCAGAAACACCACGAAAAGAATCTTGGCGATTTCGGTAGCCAGACCGGCAACACCGAAAAATCCAAAGAATCCGGCAATAAGCGCGACAATTAGAAATACAACCGCCCAATAAAGCATGATAGGTCTCCTTTTTTTTCACGCCCGACATTCGGCAAGAAATAACGAGCAAACGATTCTTAAGCCACAAGCTTCAAGACAGCGTATTTCGCTTCAACTCATACAAACCCCGGAACTACGATAGGCTCGCGGCCGATTGATGTCAAATAGAATATTTAAACTGCAATATTTTTAGATACCTTTTTGTTCCAGATCGCAATTCCGCGGCATCAACCATTGGGGGCATCGACTATTGGGCCCTGAACTCTGAACGGGGCTTTTAAGACTGACGGATCAACGGCGGCACAGAAATTCCCAAAGCCTCACACAAGGCAATGGCATGGTCCTGTTCCTGCACAATTATGCCGCGAATGGTTTGGCTTAAGGCATATTCACCCGCCGCCTCGGCCTGACGGATGCGCTGCCGGTAGTTCTCTATAGTCGTGATTTCATTATCCAGATCGAACCGGAGCAAATCTTCTGATTTATCCGACATTTTGACAGGCTTAGGCATCCGCGCCGGCACTCCGCCAAGAAAATCAATCTGCCGCGCCAGTTGAATGGCATGATCCAATTCCTCGGCCGCATGTTTTTCTAATTCCGCCGCAATATACATATATTGAGCACCATTGATAACCTGACTGTAGACGATATACGCGATAATCGCCTGATATTCGCGCGCCAGATCGTCATTCAGCAGATCAATCATCTGCTTGCGCGATACGGCGAGGCCAACGGTGGACATTTTGTTTTTGGAAATTCTGGACATAATCGAATCCTTTGTTTAGACAGGGAAGCATTTTCATGCCGATTTGATTGCCAATCAGACCGCAATCACATTGTTCAAGCTAAAGTCCAGCCGCCCCATTTTTTGCGGGAACACAGGAACAAATCGCACTGCCGATACGGATTATTTTTTGCCCCGCAAATTTATTTTAGGCGTCCAGCGACCAAGGCAGCAGAACAAAATGCCAAAAGCCCTGGGAATTTTCTGCAGATTCATTCTTGAATTGCCGTTGCCTGCTCCAAGAGCCAGCATTATTCGCATAACGGAAATAATAGCGATACGCCTGCCCGCAAAAAAAAAGTTATTTTTTATGAACCGGTCGTATAACTCGTGCGTAAGATTGATAAACAGCGGTCCGGCTTAACTTGGCCCACCGCAAATGGTTTCCTTCCTTCTCCCCCACGAACGCCGGTGGCCGCCTCCCTGCGGCCATCGGCCTTTTTTTGATCGGGCGGTTCCGATTCTTAAAATGCGCAGGATAGTTCAGCTCGGATTTTTCCGGGAAAAAATTCCTGCCATGATCAGGCGGACAAACACAATTTTGGAAAGCTCTATTGAAACCCTGTACCGTACTATTTCCGGTAAACCAGCATCAGCAGCAGAATAATCAATGAAATCAGCGACATGATAAATGCGGAATTGATCATCCAAGTATGGCGGTTGCGAGCTTTTTGATTCCATTCCTGAACCTGAAGCAGCGCAAAGGCGCACGTATCGCGCACCTGCTGCAGGCATTCCACGGCATGATTATTGGCCGCCTGAAGCCGGTCCACCATCATAGAGAAACGATTAAAGGACTCGACCAGTTGTCGGTCCAGTTCATTTCCAGTTTCAAGTTGTTCGCGAATGGCTGTGATGGCGGCAACGGCATCTTTTGAATTTCCCGGCAGCGCATTGAGTGTATCGTTTAGCTTTTTCTGACGCTGGGCGTGCATGGACATGCGGTCATTAATCACCTGCAACGTATCGGCCTGAAGGCGGCTGGTTTGTGGCAAAGCTTCTACGGCATGGGGCAAAGTGCCCAGCCGCGTTAACAGTTCTTCCTGCCGCTGCAATTGCCCGTCCAGGGCGGAACGAAGTTCCTGTACTGTTTGCAGAAGCGAATCGTAACTGTGCTGTAATTTGTAGGAATTTGGTTCCGGCGTGATTCCAGCAGGCCCGACGCGCCGCAGCACATCCGGATTTGCACCATCTGTTGCGACGGTGTTCTGGTACGCTTCATAGTTGATAACGGTCGGATTATCCGAACCGATCATTTTCCGAAAATTGTTCATCAGGCTCATAATATCATCCGGTTTCCGTATGAAACGCTCCGCCTGAGCATTCCAGCGTATTCATTTGGGCTGCCCTGGCAAAAAACTCCAGCCAGATCAATGAGTATACCAACGCGGCATCGAAAAGTTGAATGCAAATAAAATATTTTTGCGTTTGCGAATATACGGCCGCGTTTTACCGCGTTTCGCCGGACACGCCCCCAGATTTAACCGCATTGCCGGCAATCTGACCTAAGGGTTGATACATCATGGCCAGATAGATGATCGCATACAACTGGATGGGCGCAATTTCCAGAGGATAGTCAAAAGTTGAATGGCAAAACAGCCCCAGAAGCGCCACCCATGCACACGACCGAAACACGGACTCCGACGACCAATCCGGACCGTCGGCACGAGCCGATCGCAACGAATTAACAAGCCACCCGCATAGAATACCGGCCCAAGCCAGACCGCCCGCCCATCCGAATTCAACCAGATTTTGCAAGTAATCTTCACTGGCGTAGCTCCATTGACTGACATGATGCCCAGGCTGGTAGAAGGTCTGAATCCAGTGGTCATAAAGCGCGGGAATCCAATGGTGGGATATCGGAAAGCGCAATTTGAAACTGCCCGCGCCAGAACCAAAGATCGGGTGCGTTGTCATCATGCCCCAACTCACACGCCATGCCAGAACACGGCTGGAATGCAGCGTATCAAAATAACTCGCAAACGAATGCCATCGGGGATTCAAATAAAATGTTCCAACTCCGGCAGCAAGCACCACTGCTGCGCCTGCCAATGCCACGCTCCAGCAAGCCACCCGATTTGCCGAAGCGGCCCCTGATCGGGTCAGATCGGCTTTTGCAAACCGGCGGTACAGAATAAGAATCAGGATCGCCATTTCGCCCAGGCCGATTAACACGGCACCACGCGACACATTTGTGATAAGCCCCAGCAGTGTGACCAGCGCCGCGAAGAAAAAGAAAAGGCCCCATTTGCGGCCCTTTTTGCTCGTCAGGAACAGTCCCGCCAGACCGACCTGAGCAGGAATGGCCAGATTCAAAAATGCCCCGGCGATGCCATGATAATTAAACGGGCCAAATGGCGATGTCGGAAAGCTTGGCTTATGCACCATGGCCGGCAGCCAGCCCCAACGGGAAATCAGGCCATAGCACGCGACGCTCGCACCAACAATCGCCATTAAATGCCAGACCACCCTCCGCCAGTTACAGCGGCCCATCAGATCAACCGCAATCAGCAGTGCCAGAAGAATAGCCGTAATATGAATCATTGAGGCGACCGCAATCGATCGGTCGGAAGCTCCGGGCAGAAACGGAACCGGCGGTTGCGTTGGCAGCAATTGATGTGTGTGCGGGTTATAGGCACTCCGCGCATTGAATGCCATGAACCAGCCCTGAAGCAGAATCCAGCCGGTGCAGACCTGCAAAATGCGCGGGATTTTTGGCCTCTGCAAGGCCCCTATCCAGGACAATATCCAGAACACCCCCCCAGCACCCAATAGAATTTCCAGACCCGCCAAGGGCACTGGCCAGACGCAGCCCCACGCCCATGGAGCATACACAATTGCAATGCAGACAATGCCGCCGACGACGCGGCGAAGGAAACATTGGAAACCCTGACTGCCATTCATTGAAGCTACCTGCGGGACGGTTGAGGTGGTTGGCGTCGCACTCTGCCGACGGCCGCGGGCGTAAGAACCGCTGGCCCGTACGAGCCGGTCGAGTCACGGGCAACGGCGTGTCATGGTTAAAGCCGAAAGGTCGCCTCTGAAGGCTTTATCTGCCGTTGGGGAGGCTCGAACACCTGATTCATATCGTACACATGATCAAAATCATTTAAGGAATCCTGCGGCGTTTTCCGCATAATTCCATCTTCCACCATGGCGAACACAATGCGACCAAAATCTTCCGTTCGATTGATATTCCAGTGCCGCAGCACTGCGCGGGCCATCACACCATACCGCCGAATGGCGAAATCGCGCAACCCCCAGGAAAGTTGCTGGCCCGTAATGTGACGCTGTGGCTCTTCGGCGGTTTTTTCCGCCTCATGAATCCGCGACACGGCATACGCCAGGCCGTGGCGAACAAATTCAAAAGCCTCGGGCGGGTAAATTCCTGTATTTCGGGCAATCTGCTTCAGGGTTTTCTTTTCTAGTTTGTTCATGCACTCACCGATCCCTTTCCCGCAAACTCCAAGTGCGTTAACCGTCCGGCGTGGCCGGTCTTCATGTCATGCCGCCAAGTTGGTTATAACTCTACCGCCCTTCGCCTTCAAGTCGCGCAAAGGTTGTGTCCCCCGGATCCAGGTTGGTTGCAGCGGCTGACACTATTTTTTCACAAGAACCGAATCCGGCCAGTTCAGACTCCCAATCGGGGCCGATTTGCACTAAAATATACGCTGTGGAAAAAAAATCCGGTCGGTCCGGGAAATTCCGCATTTAATCGGAGTTCCGCTTGGTTAATGTTTCTGAAACTATGACTGCCAGCGGTTTGGGTAGGCCCAAACGCCAGCCAAATCGGGCCCTGCTTATCGGCATAGTTCTGCTGGCCATTTTTGCCGTGTGGTTCAGCGCAAAGGGCATGCGCAGCCGGGGTGATCTTCTCCATCCAGTTCCGATACTGCCCACCGTAAAAATGCGGATCAATCAATGCACATTCACCTTGTGGGTAGCTGCTACGGGCGCCCAGCAGGAAAAAGGCCTTATGAATATATCCAGCCTGTCCGCCAGCCAGGGCATGATATTTGTGTTCCAGCCGCCGCAGAACGCAAGATTCTGGATGAAAGATACGCTGATACCCCTGGATATTCTTTTTCTGCGAAAATCAGGAAAAGTGACGAATTGCACGACCATGCCGGTGGACAATGGCAAAACAATATATCGCAGTCGCGGCCCAATTTCCTTTGCCATTGAATTGAAGGCCGGTTCCATTCACCGATGCGGCCTGCATGAAGGAATGGTAATCAAATTACCTCTGCGACAGCTTAAAGCGATATCGTCAGCCGCCAGCCGGGAAGTGAGCCGTCCATGAGCAGGCCAGGCGTATCGACGGCAGTTGTCCGTCACCATCGCGTGCTGTTCGTCCAGCGGTTTTTTCGTGAAATAAAGCCGACCCGACCGATCCATTATCTGGCGATAATTGGCGGACTATTTGCCGGCTTTTTTCTGCTGCTCGTGCTGCTGGTCGTCAGTTCGCCCGGCTGGTATCGCCCGTTGAATCCGATTCACCGCCAGGTGCGCGACAATGCCAATCACGCACAGGCCTCTTTTCTGGCTTTGCGCAACGAATTACAAAATCCGCGGCTAAGCCGCATCACCTGGCGGATCACACAGGACGAAATAAATTCGCTGCTGGCGGTCACACTGGAAAATGTTCAGCATGGTCGCCAGCACAATTCCGCAACGGCCTCGTTGGCCAATCCGTTTATACATTTTGAAAATAATACCATTGTTTTCGCGATTCAGGACAACCGCCTGCCATTTCGACCGCTGGTGACTATGGCTGTGAGTGTGCGCATGATGCCGATAGCTGCCGACCACGAACCAAGGGCGCGGGTTCGCATCCGGTCCCTGCACATCGGCCTGCTGCCGATGCCCAGGTCCTTTGTGATGCAAAAGGTCGCAGGCTTGCAGCCGGAGGTTGGCCGGTCTCTTCGCCAGACGCTGGCGGTTTATGCGGGTGCCGGATATGCCAAATCCGCGGCACCACAAATTATGAATTGGCTGGCATCCATACTGGCCGGGAAGCCTTTTCCCATGGAAATACAATCAAAATACCGGCGCCTCTATATCGCGCGAATTTCTGTCCGTGGCACCCGCACTGGTCAGCGCGGCAACACCGACCCTCCTGAGCTGACTATTGAATTTGCGGCAAATTGACGGATAAGGGCGGTATGGCATGCGCAGGCAAGAGATACAGACAGTTCTGGACGCCGCGGGCAGCGGGCCGAAGCACCATTTTGGCCAGAATTTCATGATGGACGAATCCATGCTGGCGGCCATTATGGCGGAGGCGGACATCACACCCGCTGATACGATTCTAGAAGTCGGTCCGGGGCCGGGAAACCTGACAAGCCTACTGGCCCGGCGCGCGGCTGCGGTCCTGGCGGTGGATGTGGATCAACCGCTATTGCGGGCTGCGTCCGGTTATTGGTCAGCCGAAAAAAACATCCGTTGGCTGTGCGCCGATGTGCTTGCGGGCAAGCACCAGGTCAACCCTGTTGTAATCCGTGAATTAAATCGACTCGTACAAGAGCATATGTCGTGCCGGTCCAGCGTCAAGCTGGTTTCCAACCTGCCCTATAATGTCGCAAGTCCGCTTGTCGCGGAACTGCTCGTATTGCAGTGTTTAACCGGACCGATTGCCACGATTGACGGCGCGCCGGGCTTCCACTTGGAACGAATGGTGTTTACGGTTCAATGGGAAGTGGCCCAGCGCATGGCCGCCACACCCGGTACAGCCGACTATGGCGGACTAGGCGTTCTGATTCAACTGCTGGCACGCGTGGAAGTGCTGCGGTCAATTGCACCTGGTTGCTTCTGGCCCCCACCCAAAATCCGGTCCGCACTGGTGCGGATAACCCCGGATCACGACTTAATGATAAAAGTAGCCCATGTTCGATGGCTTCAGATCGTCATCACCCGCCTGTTTTCGCACCGGCGGCAGAATCTGGCAAACGCCCTGCGGCACGGCTTTAAAAATCTTTCGTTTCCGGCCCTTTCCGCCGCCGCAACGGGAGTCGGGTGCGATCTGCGAGCACGGGCCGAAACACTTCCTCCTGAACGGCTGCGGCAACTGGCGGACGCACTTTGGAGTGTCGATGGCGCGGCCGATTCCATGCGGCGGATAACCGGCGAACAGGAAAAAGACCGGCCCTCATCGGAATCAATATTCCATTGACCATCAAATAATATAAGGATATTTATATGTCTGATTATGTATTGCTTAATGGCGAAATTATCCCTTATGACCAGGCTCGGATAGCGCCGTTTGACAGCGGCTTTCTGCACGGAATCGGCCTCTTTGAAACCATGCGGGCTTCCAATGGGAGTGTGCCTCTGCTGGAACGGCATCTGGGGCGACTGCATACAAGCTGCCGGGAATTGGACCTGGCGGTCGAACTGGATTCAACCATAATTGCCGCCCAGATTGCCGAGTTGCTGGAGGCCAACGACCTGACCGATGCGCGCCTCCGTCTGACCGTGTCACACGGAGACATGATGGCCGCCAATGAGGAGCATCCTGATCCGCCACGAACGGTGCTGATTTCCGCAGCGCCCTTCAGTCCTTATCCGGAAACGCTGTATGAAAAAGGAATGACCGTGGAGGTAAGCAGCTTTTATCAGAATCCGATGTCTCCCCTCTGCGGTCATAAAACCACAAGCTATATGGACCGTATGTTCGCGCTGCGCGGCGCACAAAAGACCGGCGCGGGCGAGGCGCTGTGGTTTAGCGCTTCGGAAAAGTGGCTCGCGGAAGGATGTATCAGCAACGTATTCCTGGTGAATAAGGCCGGCGAGGTCTTTACCCCCCCGCTCAGGGTTCCCGAAAGACCCGAACTTAGACTTGTGCTTCCAGGAATTATGCGACAGCGGGTTCTGGAATTGGCAGCGGCGGAAGGAATAAGGATACTGGAAAAGCTGCTGCGCATAGAAGATGTACTGCTGGCTTCGGAAATCTTTATCACCAACAGCATCATGGGAATCATGCCTGTGGTCCGGGTGGAACGGCATGCGGTTGGAACTGAAAGACCAGGAGAGCAAACCCGCCGACTGCGTGCGATCCTGTTAGCTCATTGACCGGTTAGCTCATTGATCGGCATCAGAAAATATTTTTTGTGCGCACATCAATGGCATTCTCATTATTTTTCAATCCTTTAGTATGGCATATTTATTTACGAAAAGGTCATGTCAATTGAATTTTTTCTAAGCGCTAATTCAGTTAGGTCGCCGGCTGTCACCGAGTCGCATCATTCATAAAAAATCACATCCAGATGAAATATACGCCTATATTATGAGATTCTAGCGATCCTAAGTCGGGATCGAAGACGGCCATACAATCACGTAAAATATGTGCGCAACACATGTACAAAATATCAAATAATATTCGATATTATTCTTGACACTTGCGCATTTATGTAGTATAAGTATTTTTCCAACATGCGTTCAGAAGCATGAAATATGGCTAAAGCCGCGAGCGATTCGCCCATTCGATATGAAGCAGATTCGGCTCGGTTTGCGGCTTAAAGGCAAAATTTTGCTCGCGTAAACGCGCGGCGTTCGGCAGTTTTTGAAAAAGCTTTTGTGATTCCCGCCTTCTGCGGCCAAGCGGCTCGTTACTGCGACGGTCGCGGGGCAATTTTTTCAGGAGTGAGAATTATGATTCTCAAATCTTCAGGTCGTATTGTCGCCGCTGCCGCCCTTTTGGGAGGCTTCTGTTCCCTTGCGGGCACCGCCCACGCCAACAGCGTGGGTGTGAAGATTGCAGAAACTGGTGATGGTTACACGTTCCCAGCTTTCGCCGGAACTGCAGGCGTCACAATCGCCAACGGTGGCAGCGGCAATTATGCACAGGCAAACTGGAACAACATTTCCGGCGAGGAAGGCACCAAGATCACCAGCGGTTCATTGACCTCCCTGACTGACAACACCGGCGCAGCGGCCACCGGAGTCGGCGGCAATCCGATTACATTCAGTTACACTACGGCTCATTACATTAACGCCACCAAGTCGGTCACTTCCAGCAACAATGCCACCGCATCTGCAGACCAAATGCTTGTGTCTGGTGCCATTGAAAATGACGAAGGTACGTTAGCCACCGCCGAATTCAGCAACGTTGAATCGGGGACATATTCAGTCGTTATTTACACGACATTCCAAGGCAGCGGAGCCTACAGTGGCGCGGCGAATTTCAGTGTCAATGGCGGTTCGGCAGTCACTCTTCTGGAACAGAGCGGCACGGCCTTTGCAAATCCGACCGTGTGGCTGAGTAATCCGGGCGCAACATCCACCTCAAGCGCGGTCAGCAATTATTATGTTTTCAAGGGCATTACGCCGGATGCCAACGGAAATATCACGCTCAGTTGGAGTAAGAATTCGCTTGGTGGCACCGACGGCAGCGGTAACGGACTCGACGCCATTCAACTGGTTTCACCCGCTAGCGCGCCCGAACCAGCTTCCTTGGCGCTGCTTGCTTTGCCGGTTGCGGGTCTGCTGCTGGCGCGGCGCAAACAACCAGCGACAGCCTGACGATGCGAGGCTCCGCCTGCGCTGGAAATGCACAAAATCTCGTTTGGACGGGCGGAGTAATCCGCGGGCGCTCGCGTCAGCCGACCCGATTCCCCGTCGATGGTGTATGACCTGTGTAACCATCCGCACAGTTCGCCAAGCCTGGCGAAAGTGTCGCCACCGCGCCCGTTTGAACTTTCGCGCTGCGCGAAAAGGAGGTCGAATTTATGGATAATTTGCCCGCAGAAACCGAGCGGCTTTCATGGAAGCCTCTCGAAATGGACCGCACGGCTGGGCAACCCACCGGAAGCGGTTCAGTTGGAACTGACAAGCTCTTACTTCCGGCGGCAGGAGGCAACGTAACGGTAACCTTTAACACCGATTCCCCCCCATTGCAATCTGTGCGCACAAAGCATATTTTAAGCACGATGCCGAAGCCACCGAATCAGACATTTATCGCCCGTCAGTTGCATTTAGCCCCCGGAACGGTTT
>JAJZOA010000334.1 GCA_021852225.1 Planctomycetota bacterium | reverse complement strand
TACACGTCCGCTATAAGTGGCAAAAAGTATGAGCTTTGCTTCAATTGACGATTCACTGGCTGAACTGCGCCGTGGCCGAATGGTGGTGCTTGTGGACGATCAGGAACGGGAAAATGAGGGAGATTTGGTTTGTCCCGCCGGTTCGATTACACCCGAAATTGTGAATTTTATGGTGAAGGAAGCGCGTGGCGTGCTTTGCGTTGCCATGACCCCGGAAGATTGTGATCGTCTGGCGCTGCATCCCCAATGGTCGCAGAACACGGCACCGCTGGGCACGGCATTTACCGTCACCGTCGATGCCCATCCGCGGTTTGGAATTACGACAGGCGTATCGGCGTCCGAGCGAGCCAAAACCATTCAAATATTAATTGATCCGAAGTCTAAACCCGATGATCTGTGCCGGCCGGGCCACATCAATCCGTTGCGGTCCCGGGCGGGCGGCGTTCTGGAGCGAGCAGGTCAAACCGAAGGTTCGGTGGATCTAGCGCGATTGGCGGGGTTGTACCCGGCGGGCGTTATCATTGAAATTATGGCTGAAGATGGCAGTATGGCTCGCCTGCCGCAATTGGAGGCATTCTGCGCCCGCCATAACCTGTTGATGTGCTCCATTGCGGACCTGATTGAATATCGCTTACGGCGCGAAACGCTGGTGCGCCGGCTCGAATCAGTCCCACTGGACACGGCGGAGGGTCCGTTTACGCTGCATGTTTACGAAAGCGGGCAGGATTCGCTGCTGCATCTAGCGTTATGTGCTGGACCAACCGGTCAATTAGATCCTGCCACGGGACAAGCACCTCCCCAGGAAGACCCGGTAATGGTGCGCGTGCATTCCGAGCATCTTCTGGGCGACGTATTTGGCGCAAATTTCACACCAAGCGGTCGAGAATTGCGGCAATCGATGCGAATGATCCAGAAAGCCGGTAACGGCGCAATTGTGTACCTGCGGCAGGAATCGCGCGGACTGGCACTTTTGGGCAGGCTGCGCGAAATAAAATCAAACACACTTCGCCAACCGCACCCGCAAATTGGCGGAGAGTCCAATGTGCGGAGAGATTTGGGGATTGGTGCGCAAATTCTGCGAAATCTTGGACTTAAAAAGCTGATTGTACTTACCAATCGCCCTAAAAAGCTGCACGGTCTGGATGGCTTTGGACTAAGCGTGGTGGAACAGCGACCGATTCAACCGATTTGATTGGGCGTGGCCATTTTTTCGGGCACGATCTAATTGTTGCGTAACGTGGCGATTTTCCAGTATAGCGGCCACTGATTGCTCTGTTCCATGGATTCTAAGGCCATGACGGCTTCGGCATTGTCCGTGTGCCATCGCATGCCCGATCCGCGCACGCGATCAGAGAGCACGCGGCACTGGCTTTCCATTGGTCCGCTGCCAATCTGCCAGGCCTTGGCGTTGAACGCTGGATACCGGATCATTTCCCGCCGATCTGACACGCAGGTGATCAGCCGATCGACCTTTTTGCGTTTAACGCCGCGGGTTTCTTTCCGCAGTTCCCTTGGAAAGTGAAACGAGGACGCACCTGAATCTTGACCGGAGCACTGTTTCCTTCAAGGCGACATGGCGACAACACAACACTCGCAGTCCCAGACTGATCGTCGCTTCAGTCTTGTCCAAGAGTTGGTCAATTGGCGTACAACTTCCAATATCCTTGACATGCATTTATCCTTCGAAATTAACCCCAGCCCGGAAAAATTTGCAGCCCCCCAACAGATTGCCCTGATTGCATTCAGGTCGTTGTGTCTCAACTATTTATCTCGTTGACGACAGATGCCATCAATGGTTTAATCCGGTATCGTTTCGTTCCGGAGGTCGGCATGGGTATTTTACGAAAACTGACATTTAAGTCACGAAAAGTTGTGTTGGCAACGGCTGGCGTTGCATTCATCAGTGCGTTCAATCCTGTATCCGCAAAGGTGCCGGGCGGAATAGTTCGGGTAAACGTCAATTGGGCGCAAACGGGCCCCATTTCGAACGCCGTTCCCACACTTCAGGTCGTGGTCAATCCGCTTCTGCGGCCCAATTCACGGGTCGGTCAACGCGCCCTGAAAGCCGTCCACAAACTGGGCGCCAATGATGTGCGTTTCGTGCCGTGGCTGCCGTATCCGAGACTTGCGGTTGCAGAGCTTAAACCGCCGGCCAATGGCCACACCAGTTGGAATTTTTCGCTCATTGATCCAATGGTGCGGGCGTTTATGCGGGCCACGAAAGGCCATTCTGTCATTATGAATTTCAGTACTATCCCGGAATGGATGTTCAAAACACCAAAGCCGATCGGCTATCCAAAAAATCCGGATCAGGTGGACTGGGGTTATGAACAGGGAACCACGTTACGCAAGCCGGGGATACAGGCCGTGGCAGATTATTACGCCCGACTGGTCAGTTGGTACACCCGCGGCGGGTTTCATGATGAATTTGGAAAATGGCATCCCTCGCCCTTTCATTACCATATTGCCTGGTGGGAAGTTCTAAATGAAGTGGAGTGGGAACACCACATGACGCCGCAGGTTTACACACGGTATTACGATGCGATCACCGCGGCGATTCACAAAATATCCCCGCACACACGATTTGTGGGAATGGCCCTGGGCACCCCCGCCAACAGCCTTTCATGGTTTGAATATTTTCTTAATCCTCTCAACCATACCCATGGCGCTCCGCTGGATATGATTTCTTATCATTTTTATGCTCAGCCGACAGCAGCCGACAAACCCGCAGTGTGGCCCGCGCTGTTTTTCAAACAGGCGGATAACTTTCTAGGCCAGGTGCGGGCCGTGGAAAAAATCCGGCGACGGCTTTCGCCCCAGACACTTACAGATGTTGACGAACTTGGCTCAATTTTACCCGACGATACCGCCCCACGACTCGCCCGCCCGATACCGCACATGTATTGGAATTTAAGCGGTGCAATGTATGCATATATGTACGCAAAACTTGCCGCAATGGGAATTCATGTGGTCGGAGAAAGCCAATTGATCGGCTATCCGAGTCAGTTTCCAAGTGTTTCCATGGTCAATTGGACCACCGGTGTTCCCAATGCCCGCTTCCGCGTGCTGCAAATGCTGGTGAAAAACTTCGGACCGGCGGATCACATGCCGGTCACCCGGGTTTTGGCCAGTTCACCGGCGAATAAAACCGCCGGCCGACTTTTCGCCCAGGCTTTTCGGACGCCATCCGGAGATCGCAAAATTCTGCTGGTGAATTGTCGAGATAAAGCGGCTTGGATACTGGTGGCCGGCGCCAAAGGCGCCACAGAACAATGGGTGGATCAAGAAACCGGATCCGGCCAGCCGCGCATGCGCCGCCTGGCGAGTAACCGATTTCACCTGGGCGGTTTGGGCGTGGCTGTTGTGACGCTCGCTGTCGGCAAATAATTCAGCCCCGGCGGCAGGCAGGCGGTTGGACCATTCGTGTTGTGCGGCCTTCGCATGTCCTGGTTTAAAGGAGTCCGCGTGCCACACTGTCTCCTCTAGCCATCCATTACCGCTGGGGGACGACGCCAAGCCTGTCCGATTTTTCTATCGGTCCGGCTTGCGTTCATTTCCATCATTGGTATTCTGCCATACACTTGGAGCAGAGGAAGGAACAAAGGCGCGGAAAGGATAAAAGCGTATATGCCGCAGTCCGAATTAATTGTCAGCGTTTCCGGAATACGGGGCATTGTGGGCCAGTCGCTGGCACCGGATTCCATTCTGCGATTTGGGCAGGCCTTCGGAAGACTGCTTCAGGAAAACCAGGCGATTGCCGGCAACACGCGGCCGCTGCGGGCGGTGCTGGGACGAGACAGTCGCGTTTCCGGACCGATGGTGGCTTGCGCACTGGCGGCCGGACTGCTTTCCGTCGGTGTAAACGTGACGGATCTTGGCGTTGTGACCACGCCCAGTGTGGGACTCATGACACGCTTTCTAACGGCGGATGCCGGCATAGTGATCACCGCGTCCCATAATCCCCCTGAATACAACGGAATAAAATTTCTCCGCGCCGATGGCGTCGGCTTCCCCCCCACGGTTATTGAACGGCTGAAGGCTCTGTACGCCTCCGGCAACTGGAAACCGGCGGATGTGGACCATGTCGGATCCTTAAGTTCCGACAGTCGAAGCCATGCCCATCATGTACAGACCGTGCTGCAACATGTGGATGCTAAACCGATCGCCTCGCACCGTTACCGGATTGTGCTGGACAGCATTAACGGTGCCGGGTGCATCGCCTCGCCGATGCTGCTGGGCAAACTGGGCGCGGAACTGGTACATATCAATGGCGAGGCCACCGGCAAATTTGCCCACACCCCCGAACCGATTCGGGAAAATCTGCTGGATTTATGCCGTGTCGTCATTGAAAAAAAGGCAGACATCGGCTTCGCGCAGGACCCGGATGCCGACCGACTGGTGGTGGTAGACGAAACCGGTCGCTTTATTGGAGAGGAATATACTCTGGCAATGGCGGTACTCAACCGCCTGATGTCCCGACCGGGGACGGTGGTGTGCAATCTGTCCACCAGCCGGATGATTGATGATATCGCCCGCCGCTTTGATTCCCCCGTCCTGCGCACCGCCGTAGGCGAAGCCAATGTAGCCGCCCGGATGCTGCAGGAAAATGCCATCATAGGTGGTGAAGGCAATGGCGGCGTGATAGACCTGCGCGTCGGCCCGGTCCGCGATTCCCTTATGGGAATGGCGTCTATACTTGAATTGATGACGCGAACCGGAAAAAAGGTAAGTGAACTTGTGGCCAGCCTGCCGGCCTACGCCATGATCAAATCCAAATTCGCCTGCACGCGTCAGCAGGCTGACCAACTGGTGGAAAAAGTGAAAGCGGCATATTCCACCCAGCAACTGGACCTGCAGGATGGTGTGCGCATTGACTGGCCCGAAGGATGGGTTCAGGTCCGTCCCAGCAATACTGAACCGATCGCGCGCGTGATTGCCGAAGCCGCGGATGATGCCACCGCACGCGAACTTATTTTCCGCATTGAACGGCTGCGTTTACAACTGCCATAACATCCGCAGCTAAAAAAGGCCTTTTCGGGAAAATTTGTCCCGCCGGGAATCAGGCGGTAATCGTGGCGGGCGAAAGCACTTTATCAGGAGCAAAGCCATGCAACTGACGCGACGTGAATTGGTTATAGCAACGATAGCGGCGGCGGGTTTGCCGCTGGCAAAAGCCAATCTGCGTGCAACGACGCCGGCGGCGGGCGCGAAAAAGCGGGTTTTATTTTTCACGAAAAGTTCGGGCTTTGAACACCAGACTATTCGTAGAGTTGGCGGAAAACTTTCGCTTGCTGAAACTATTTTCACGCATTTTGCCCAAGCCCATGGCTATAA
>JAJZOA010000193.1 GCA_021852225.1 Planctomycetota bacterium | reverse complement strand
TTAGTCGATTTCACCCTGTTTCTGACCCGCCATGAAAAATATGGTATTCTGGACTGGGGCGGAATTGGCCAACAGGCCCGGATTTTCTCCTCCATTATTGCCGGGGGTTAAACCATGCATTCCATTCGGAAGATCAAGCGATTGCCCGTTATCAAATCGACGCCGGCCGGGGCGGGTAAAAGCCCGCCGGTCATTTTAACCGTCAACGGTGGATCCTCCAGTATTAAATTCGCGGTTTATCCCGCCAAGAAGAAAAATTCCGACGACCGGCCGCTGCTTTATGGCAACATGGACGGTATCGGCACAGACCGCGTTGAGTTGCAAACCTTTGATGCGCGATCGCAATTACTTGATACCAAACAGTTGAGCGGACGGAACCACCAGAAGGCCGCGGCCATTCTGACCGATTTTCTGCGTGCTACGCCGTATGGCGAGCGAATCGCCACGGTGGGCCACCGGGTGGTGCATGGAGGCATTCGCCTGAACCGCCATACGGTCATTACCGCGAAAGTGATGGCGGAACTCGAAATAAGTGTGCCGCTGGATCTGGCCCATTTGCCACGTGAAATTGTGTTGATCCAAGCCATGACCAAAGCATTTCCCGCGGCGATTCAGGTTGCGTGCCTGGACACCGCGTTTCATCGGAATCTGCCGCGTGTGGCGCGGTTATTGCCGATTCCGCGCAGTCTTGGCCGCGCGGGAATCCGCCGATTCGGGTTTCATGGACTTTCCTACAGTTTCCTGATGGAAGAACTGCAAAGAATCTCGCCCGCCCGCGCACGCGGACGGGTTATTCTGGCGCATCTTGGATCCGGCGCGAGCCTGGCGTCGGTAAATGCCGGAAGGCCGGTGGATACCACCATGGGATTTACGCCAACGGCCGGTTTGATTATGGCCACCCGTCCGGGCGATATGGATCCCGGACTGCTGGTGCATTTAATGCGGCAGATTCCGCTGACACCGGCGGCCGCGGACAAATTTATCAATGAAGACTGCGGCTTGCGGGGAATTTCCGGCCGTACCGGCGACATGCGGCAACTGCATCAGTTGGCATCGCATAGCCCATCATGCCGGGATGCAATTCAAGCGTTTTGTCAGCGGGCGCGTGCGGCGATAGCTGGTTTGGCCGCGGGTATGGGGGGATTGGATGTTCTTGTATTTTCCGGCGGAATTGGTGAACACGACGCCGCGGTACGTCGCGATATATGTGCGGGATTGGAATTTATTGGTGTTCGCCTGAATGCTGAGGCGAATCGCCAACACCGGCAGGCGATCGCCGCCGCCAATGCGGGCGTGCTGACTTTTATGATTCCCACCGACGAACAGAAGATGATCGCCCGAATTGTCCGCAAGCTGGCCGTAGCCGCCCTAAGCAACCGCCGTCGTAAATAAGTTCAGCCACCGGCTGCAAATTCGTAAGATTCAACGATTTGTCCCAGCACGATCCAGTACCACAACAGCGCCCGTATGACGAACCGCGTCTTTACGGTGCTCTGATAATTTGCGGATCTGTTGTCGTCAAAAGCATATCAAGAATGATGATGACAATGGAACCAAATGCAATGCGGAAGGCGTTCGGACGGCATCGGCACACACGCGTCTGGTCGGCTGTTGCCACCGGCACCCAACAGCTTCGGGGGACATTATTCGTCGCCGGAAGGACCATACATGCCCGGCACCGGGATGTCATTGAGACGCAAATAAACACACACTATCGCGCGATGGTGAATGATGTGGCTGATGACAAAGCCACGGATGACGGCGGCCTTTGGCATCGCCAGCATCGGTATTCCCGCTTTCAGCAGTGTCCAGGTGTCATTGATCCGCTCGTCTTTGACTGCCGCAATTGCGTTCCGCGCCGCGGCGAGGTTATGGTCGAAAAGTTCAACGATTTCCTTTCGGCTGGCCAGTGACGGTACTTGGTAGCGTGGGCCGCCAACCGGGGCAATATCCAACTGCGACATTGTCAACACCGGCACCGGCCAGTGCACCATATCCGCAATGTGATTGGCATTCCAGCCTATGGTGTGCGATTTGGGATGGGCCTGCCAGTTGAGTTTATCATCGGGAATGCGTTCAAGCACTTTGCGCGTGTTGGCCATTTCCTGATCAAACTCCGGCAGAATGGATTGGGCGTAAGTCATCATGATCTCCAAAATAAACTCAGATTGCAGAACACTATTCTTGCGTCCACACATTTTAAGGTGGCCTCTGAACCGGACCATGCGACAAGCGGGAATCCGGCCGGACGAAGGAACCCAGGTTCAATGTGTGTCACGCTGATATACACGCACATATTTAATTTCATATTTAGCCGGCAAGGCATGGCCATCCAACGGGCCACCCCAGCCGCCCATTGCCAGATTCATAATCAGAAACATCGGTTTGCGAAACGGATTGTCCGGGCCTTTTCCCGCGGAGTCGACATTGAAGGTGAAGTATTTTTTACCATCCACATACATTTTAATATGGCGGCTGGACCAGTCTGTTCGGTAGGTGTGGAATTTGGCGGCCGCTGAAGAACCAAGCTTAAATGTGTGATATGCGGATTGATGCCCCGTGGTTTTTGTTGCCCAGTGCACCGTTCCATGAATGATTCGGGCTTGGCGTCCCAGCCATTCCATAATGTCAATTTCACCGCAGCGCGGCCAGCCCACTTTTGAAATGTCGGTTCCCAGCATCCAGAATGCCGGCCACATTCCACGACCCGCGGGCAATTTGGCGCGAATTTCAAAGCGGCCATATTTCCAGCTTTCTTTACCTTCGGTGGTTAAACTCGCCGAGGTGTACCGCGTCCATTTGCGGTCATTTTGCCAGCCTTTGGCACCGGGCCGATAGGCCGTGTTGCGTACCCGCTGCCGGCGGGCTTCAATAATCAGCATGTCATTTCGTACCACGGCGTTGGCGGGCCGGTAATATTGCAGTTCATGATTGCGGACGAATCCGTGTTCGTAATTCCATTTTGCCGCGTCAGGGCGCCCGGGCTTGCGGAAGTTATCCTGCCAGACAAGATGCCACCCGGCCGCCGCCGCGGTCGGTGCCGCAGTGGCGTGCTTGATGGTCATCAGTCGGCTTCCGCCAAGCAGTGCCAGCGCACACATGAAAGCAGGAAGCTTTTTCATACCGGTCCTTTCGGGCGTTGGCGCACATGAAAACGCGGGTATTTTACCAGTTCAAACTCGGCGGCCTGCCAATCAGGGAACGGACCCGTTTGTCAATAATCTGCATCCGCTTCTGCTGGCGGTCCTTCAGGTCGGCGCGCAGGGTGTCGATGCGGCGCAGCAGGCGGTTTAGCTCATGCGTGCGTATTTTCTGCCGCACGTCGAACTGGTCGGTGACCACGCGCACCAGCCGGACGCGAAGTTTTTCAGATTCAGCCGCGGGCAGGCCGGGCTGGCGCAATTCACCGGCGATCCGGAACGACTTGTGGGTGTCGGCGATATCCTGAAGGGTCAGGTTGAAGAGCTTGGGGTCATGTTTCTGAAGGTGTTCAAGCCAGCGGAAATTGGGTGCAGCTTCGCTGATCAGTTTTACAAATTTATGGGGGTGCGAATGCCGAAGCGCGGTTGCCTTTTGATACACATCCGGCTGCGTTCGCTGAAGAAACTGCATGATCCGTTCTATCTGGTCAGGATTCAGACGAATGACCGGTTTGGAAGTATCGGCGGCCCGCGGATGGGCAGGTGGAATATTGGCCGACAAACACACGGGCAGCGTCAAAATTCCCGCGCAAGCGGCAACACCAACCAGCGCGATCTTTCGCGGCCATATAAACCGGTTACAGCGAATCGGGGAAATCCATTTTGGGAAAGAAAATTGTGGCATCGGGCTTCTCCTGTGGGCGAAATGTAACGCCAATTATAAATTGTGCAAGGCTGTTCAAAAATTCTGGAAATCACCGCCGCCGAAAGCCGTTGCCATCCGGCCATCGGCGGAACGCCCAACGCCAGCAGGTATCCGCCGAAGGAAAAAAAGGACACCTGATTGCCCGTTTGAGATTTCAGGTATCAGAATTCATTTTTATTACAGCCAGCGCACAGCGTGCGGGGCAACCTTACAATTCACACTTGAAATATCAAATACCCAATCAACTGGTTGCCGGTGGCCAAATTAAACGGTTCGTCGCCGCGGATGGCTTAAATGGGCCGTGGGGAAGATTAATATCCGGAATCGCCCGGGGCGGGGACCGAATCGGTTGCATGCACGGAATCCAGGGCGTCCAGCAGATTCATCATGTGGGAATTGCCGACATTGCCTTCAGCTGAAATTCCGCCTGACTGTTCCAGACGCGAAATGCGCCGAGCCAGGGTATCCACACGCGATTTTCCTTCACCCGGCAGTTGCGTCTGGGCAACTTCCTGAAAGGTATTTTCCGCATCGATAATGCGCTGGCGGTGTGCCAACTGCCGCTCATGAACGATATAAACACCGGCGGCCACCACCAAGGCCGCGGCCACGCCGGAGGCGGCTGCCATAAAGCCGTAAAAGACACGAGCCAGCTTAGCCTGCCGCTGGGCCTTGCGCTGCTGGTCGAGGGATTGATGAATGCCCTTCTTGATATTGGCGGCAATGCGGGCTTTGGAAACCTGGTCGAGTTGATCCTCAATCTTCGGCAGAGATTGAAGCATGGCGAAGCGGCCGCGCACCAGTTCATACTCCAAATGGGCCGCCGGGTAGGTTGCAACATGCTGTTGCAGATGTTCCCGAGCCTTGGGTCCCAATTCCCCCGAAACATCAAGTAAACAGGTTTGGGACAGGCTTAAATGTTTATTGGGGCGTTTCATGGCCAACCTCCATCAGCACGCGTAATTTACCCAAAGCCCGATGCGCTCTGGCCAGCACGGTGCCCAACGGACAATCCAGTGTTTTGGCAATTTCCTTAAACGGCATATCTCCATAGTGCCGCAACAACAATACCTGCCGATCCAGTTCGGGCAGTTTTTCCATGGCCGTATATAGACGGTCCAGATGCTCCTTGTGTTCCAGCGGAGCTTCGGGGCTGTCGCTTTTGCCGGGCATGGAATCTATCAGATCGACCATCTGATCGCCAACGCCGACATTTCCGGAACGCACCGGATGACGGGAAGCCGAGCGGCTGTTGTCGCGCACCAGATTTACCAGAATGCGGAACAGCCACGCCTCAAACTTTCCCTGATCCTCATAACGTTCCAGCTTTTGCACGACCCGCAGAAAAGTTTCCTGCACCAGGTCGTTGGCCAGTTCGTTGCTGCGCGTCGCCTGTACGGCATAGCTGTACAGCCGCTGCCAATATTGTTCAACCAGCGCGTCCCATGCGCCTCTGTCACCATTGCGGCACTGCAAAACCAGGGCGGCAAGGGTTCTGGCATCCATAACCATTCCTGTTTCTTAACGCGGTTGATAACCGTCTATTGCCGAAATTCGCGGGGATTCGGGCATCCGTGCCTGACGCGCCGTCGAATTCTCTATATTTGGTCGCAGAACGTTCCGCAGCCAACATTATAAAAAGCCATTCTCCCAGTTTTCCGCCCAATACGGCGTTAGACTGTCCGCTTTCCATATCAAGCAGCTCAATTATCGCGGATTTTGTACGCATTACAAACTCGTGCGCAAAAATGGATTTTTTTCGTGAAAATGGAATGAGTGGTTGTATGATATTCGCGTTTGCGTTATGCCTGATCAATTGTAAATTGCCGGCAGAAGATAGCAGGAGTTTACTGGGAATTGTTAAGGTGCAAAGGCTGCGTAATCAGGGGGATAATAGATCAGTTCCAGCACGTTGCCCGCGGGGTCTGATAAATAGATGCCTTGTGTGCCATCCCGATGTGTCTTAATTGTTAAATTATGACGTGCCGCAGCCGCCTGCAGGTCTTCCAGAGTGGCTCGCAGCGCCACATGAGCCGGATGCTGGCTCGGCTGCACCAGAGCAAGTTTGCCTTGACCCAGGCGTAAAAAGGCCCAGGTTTTGTCTTGGTAAAGAATTTCAGCTCCGAACTGGCGAACATAAAATTCCGCGGTTGCGGGAATATCCGTTGTTTGAATTGCGACATGGTCCAGCGCGAACATTTTGCAATCTCCTGAAAAGGCCATACGAGTCATGAATATTTTAGCCGCTGAAATGCGGATTCGGAAAGATGCGTCAATTTACACCGGGCAAAGGGCCGATTAAACTAAATGGATGAGAGCTTCTGATGCAGCCGACGGCTTGCGACTCTCTGACCGCCCAAAGGGGGCCAGAGCAGCCCGGTCCGGCGTTGGCGAAATCCGGGGACTGCCTTTCGGCGGATATGGTTGGCGTGTTGTTCAGGCAACGAGTCCTGTTTTTTCTTGGCGGATTTTTTAATGGTATTGACACTGCTTGCCAGCGAAAATCAGACGGCACTAAGAACCGGCCGCGACGTCTTTAATTATTTAGGTCCCCTGATCCATTGGATCAGCACGCCCACCGGCATAGTTGCTCTGTTCTTCATTGCGGTGGGGGGGTACTACTTCCTGTATGGTAAGCGCGGCGTGGAACTGATGCTTTTCGTGGCATCTTTAACGGGAATGGTTGGATTTTTCCACAGCGTTTACCACAACAACACCCTGATTCCGGTGTTGCAGTCGTTTCGTTCCATCTGTAAACCGGCCTATGTCATCACGATAGGTCTGATGGCGGTGCGCTTTATCATTTCCTATGATTCGCTGCGATGGTCGCCCCCGCGAAAATCGGCGATGGCGTTTATGGCCTTGCAATTTATATTTTCGCTGCGACTTATTTTGGTGGCACCGGAACGGTCGTTTGGCACAATTTTACTCGACCTGATGCTCTTTTACGGTATGTGGGAGCTGTTGCGGCGATCCATCACATCCGGCCGGGACATTGTCAATTATACCCTGGCATTGTTCGCCGGCGGCCTGGCTTTTTACGGCCTTTCGCTGATGGAAATTGTGCTTGGCAACATTCACCACATTGTTTTTGTGGGACGATTCTGCGGCATTTCCCAAAATCCGCAGTTCACCGGGGAAGTCACCGCCATTCTTATTATTTGCGCCAATTTCATCATTATTTCCGGCTATTCACGTGCGTGGCAGAAGACCGTCGCATTAAGTGGTGCCTGTCTGATGCTTCCCTTCATGCTTTGGACCGGCTCGCGTACGGCAATGGGCATGTGTGCGCTTGGACTGCTGATTCTCTATCGGATTTCGATTCGCCGCTGGGCGGTGTTCGCAGTGGTGGGTGGTGTGACATACGAATTGTATACACACTATTTCCGCACCGGTGCCCAGGCTATAACCCACCTGATTTCCAGCGAAAACGACCGCAGTGCGGAATGGAGCAAGGGCCTGGCGGTTTTCTCGCAGCATCCGATTCTGGGTGTCGCATCGGCACAATCATTGGTGGAAAGCTCATTTATCGTAATCTTATACACTCTGGGAAGTGTCGGCATCATCATGCTGGTTGTGGTGGCCTATACCACCGCCCGCGAAGTAATCACCGTTTTTCGGCACAGGAACGTAGTGGACCCGGAATTGCAAAAAGCGGTGGAGTTTGCCTGCGCAATCCTGATCGCGTCGGCGGCGGGCATGACCTTCGATGCATATCTGATTGCGGCCGCCACCACGCAAGCGGTTATTTCTTGGTTCAGCCTTGCCCTGCTTTCCGTGGCATATGAAGCGGTACAGGCGCGGCTCACCGGCGTGATGGCGGCGGCTCCGAGCGCGGCAAGCCCCGCGGCAATAGGCATTCCGGGCAATGCCGCCCTGCCTGGCGCAAGTTGATCCACAGTTCCACGATGCGGCGATTCCCTATCGCCCGGCAGTTGCGAGTGAATGCAACGGTCTGGCGGCTCTTCAAGGTCGACGATTTCGGCGGGCCGGTGTGCCACAACTGAATCGGTCATGCACCCCCCGCGGGGCGCAATTGGGGGACACGATTGTAAAACTCTGATTTCCCGCGTTACAATTGCCCCATGAAACAAGAACAGCCCATGACAGAACAAACCCTTCCCATACTGGACTTTGGTTCGCAATATGTCCAGCTTATAGCCCGTCGTGTCCGCGAAGCGGGCGTGCAGGCTCTGCTTGTGCCGCCTGATATTTCCGTCGATCAGCTTCGGACGATGAATCCCGTGGGACTGATTCTTTCGGGAGGGCCTTCCAGTGTATATGAGGCCGGAGCCCCGCGCTGCGACCCAACTATTTTTAATTTGAACATTCCGGTTCTGGGAATCTGTTATGGAATGCAGATAGCCGCCCAATTGCTGGGCGGGCAGGTGCGGCCGGGGCAGGCCGGTGAATACGGTGCCACACGGCTGAACACCGCCCGAGATCCGCAGGCCGCCGCGATGGTGGCGGATTTATTTGCCGGTGTGCCGGAACAGACCACCGTCTGGATGAGCCACGGCGACCAGGTACGAGACCTGGGGCCGGATTTTGTGCCGCTGGCATCCACCGATGTCTGCCCGCTGGCGGCGATGCGGCACAAAACCAAACCGTTCTTTGGAGTGCAGTTTCATCCGGAGGTCACGCATACCCCGTATGGCATGAAAATTCTTGAAAATTTTCTTTACCGGGTCTGTCATGCGGCGGGGACCTGGCGAATGGGAAATTTTGTGGAAATTGCCATGGACAAAATCCGTCGGCAGGTGGGAACGGGCCGGGTGGTCTGCGGGCTTTCCGGAGGCGTGGATTCGGCGGTGGCCGCGGCACTGCTGCACCGCGCCATCGGCAATCAATTAAGCTGTATTTTTGTGGACAACGGCCTGCTGCGGAAAAATGAACGGCAGAATGTGGAAAGCACTTTCCGCGATCATTTCCGAATTGACCTTCGCGTGGTGGATGCGACGGCCGAATTTCTGGATGCTTTGGCCGGTGTCACCGAACCGCAAAAGAAAAGAACGATTATCGGCAAAGCGTTCATTGATGTATTTAAACGGGCCTCCGCGGATATCCCCGATGCGCGATTTTTAGCCCAGGGGACGCTGTACCCGGATGTGATCGAAAGCGGGCATGGTTATGCCCGAACGGCGGCGAATATCAAGCTGCATCACAACGTGGGCGGCCTGCCGGCGGAGTTGGGCTTTGAACTTGTTGAACCTCTGCGAGATCTGTTTAAGGATGAAGTGCGGCGGCTGGGCGAGGTGCTCGGACTGCCGGAGCATATGGTATGGCGGCATCCATTTCCCGGCCCGGGGCTGGCGGTTCGCATCATCGGCGATATTACGCGTGAGAAGCTTGAACTCCTTCGACAGGCGGATGAGATTTTCCTGGAGGAACTGATCGCTGCGGGACTTTACCGGTCCACGGCCCAGACTTTTGCGGTGTTGTTGCCGGTGCAAAGCGTGGCGGTAATGGGAGATGGCCGCAGTTATAAACCGGTAATTGGTCTGCGCAGCGTGGATTCCACCGATTTTATGACCGCGGACTGGAGCCGGCTGCCCTATGATGTTCTAGCGCGAGCGAGCGGTCGGATTGTGAACGAAATTCGCGGCGTAAGCCGCGTGGTGTATGATATCACCAGCAAACCGCCCGGAACGATTGAATGGGAATAAGCCCGGCAATCCGGGATGGTCCGGGTAAAATTGCCATCAAAGGTCGCGTGGAATAGAAGTTCGCGGGTGCGGCATCACAGCGTGGGCATCCGGAAAAAGGTTCACCCAATGCAGGCGTCATGACCGACCATCATTTACAGATTCACCCGCATGATGTGGGGCTGCCTACCGCGCTGGTGCGCAAACGCAAGCGTTTCAGATTCATCGGCTATTTGATGCTGGCGCTGGCGGTGCTGACTGGGTTGCCGGGCTGGTTTTTTTACGGCGTGTCAATTCTGGGCGCGTTTACCATCAGCAATTTTACGTTATGGCAGGCGATTGTGGCCTATTCACTGCTGATTGTTTCCAGCATGACACTGCTGCTGGGACTTTGGTACCTGCTGCTTGCGCAAATGCGCCGTCTGGCCCGGGTGGTGGAAGGCCATGAAAATCCGGATTCCCCGCCGCCGGATTCCCCGCCGCGGCGCTGCGGCAATTGCGGCTGGCCAATGGATGCCCCCGACCGCTTCTGCCGGCATTGCGGCAAACCCGGTTCCGGGGCGCCATCAGATTAATCCGCTGGTTTCCGGCAATCCGAACATGATATTCAAATTCTGCACGGCCTGACCGCTGGCCCCTTTTACCATATTGTCCAGTGCGGTAACGACCACAAACCGGCCGTTGTAAACTCGGACGGCAATATCGGCAAAATTGGTGTTGGCCACAAATTTTGTGCTCGGGAGATTGCCTTCGCGCAGCCGCACAAACGGTTCATTTTTATAGGCTGAGGCGAACGCGTGCTGAGCATCCGCCAGCGCCATTCCGGGCTTGGGCTTAAGGTAAATGGTTTCCAGAATGCCCCGGTCCATCGGAATCAGATGCGGCACGAAAAGCAGCCGCACCGGCTGACCGGCGATGGCTTCGATGGTGTGCTGAATTTCCGGCGCATGCCGGTGGGTGCCAATGCTGTAGGCTTCAAACGCTTCGTTGCGTTCGGGAAAATGATGCTGTTGCGAAGGCGTTCGACCCGCGCCGGAAATGCCCGACGCGGCGTTGATAATTATATCATCAGGTTCGACGATGCCCGCCTTAACCAGCGGCGCAACGCCCAGTATGCCCGCTGTTGGATAACATCCCGGATTGCTCACCAGCCGGGCCGATTTTATGGCCGGTCGAAAGAATTCCGGCAGGCCGTAGACCGCATGCGTCAGGTTGGCCGCATCCACATGTGCGTGTTTGTACCATTTTTCATAGACCGCGGTATCTTTCAGCCGGTAATCCGCGGATAAATCAATCACACGCACGCCCGCGGCCAGCAGCGGCGGAACATGTTCCATGGCGGTCAGGTGCGGCAGGCAAAGCAGAGCCACATCGGCGTGCCGGGCAATCGCGGCGGGATCAAACGGACTGATGGGCAGATCCAGCCGACCGAGGAGTTCCGGAAACAGATCGCTGATCGGTTGCTCGGCCTTGCGGCTGGCCAGCCAGGTGATGTGTGCGTGGGGATGCCGCAGCAGCCACCGGATGCATTCCAATGATGTGTAGCCGGTGGCTCCAACAATTGCGACCCGTATTTCAGCCATGGGTGGTTCCTCGGTGATTCCTGCAAAAACTCCGGCGGCAGTCTGATGGCAGACCATCGGCGGGCCGACGCACAAAGTATACACGGGTCCGATGCCAGCGCGACGGACGCCTGCGGTGTTAATAATAGCACGATTCCGAGCCGGTGCACCGCATAGGGGCCCGAATTCCATCCCGCCGCGCCGCCGATTAAGTGGACGCGGGTGGGCAACGTGGAATCGGGCGGAACATGTTACGGCAACGGAACATTTTTGAAGGTGAATGGAACATGCAGCGTTTTTTGTCCGGTTACCACGGTTACAATCAGGCGGGTCGGCTTCCCGATCATGCCATTATTGTTAAAGAAGCCGAAGTTGTATTGAAATTGTGTCGGGCCACCACCACCACCGGCCATATTTCCGGAAAGCTTGTGTCCAGTCTTATCTTCCAGCGTATAGCAACTGGAATTTTCCAGCGAATTTACAATTGCCTGCTGGTTGGGCGCCAGAACATTGCCGGCAACGCTCCGGGCGGGGCCAAAGCTGACCTGAATCTGATATTGATTCTGATTCAACAGCATGAAATTTCCGATTTTAATCCGGATTCCTCCAATGTCATGTTTCTGGGCTTTATGCAAATGGCTGAAAACCAGCGATTTAGTGCCGATTCCCACAGTGACGGTAATTTTTCCTTTCAGCAATGCGAGTGTTTTGCCCATGTGCGGGACGGCATTCAGGTTTCCGGATAAATTGAAAACGCCGGAGTTTGCGTTCCAGTAGCCGCCATAATAAAAGGCCTGTCCACCCGCGTTGGGCACCAGCAGCGAATGGCCCAGATTGTCTTTGGCAACCGTCATGACGACCATATTGTTTACATTCATGACTCGCAGCGTCGGGTCGGCCGCCATTATCATGGATACCATTAACTGATGTGTGATCTGCGGACGGGAATTGTTAAAGCTGACCATTTTATGGTAATCGATCTGATCGATTGTCGTCAGAAATGAACCGTCAAAATCGACCGGGTTGTGCACGTTCAACCCGCCCGGGGCGGCCAGCACGTTGCTCATGTTGTTGTAGTTGAACTGTGAAGGGGAAATATTGGTCTGCCGGGCCAAAGACCACAGCACGCGCAGCAGCGGTTCATTGTGGGCGTGCAGGGTAACCTGGCGGCCCGCCTGTTGCTGAAATAAATTCGGTGGCCATTCGCTGAATGTGATTCCCGCAGTGCGGGCGACTTTGTCAAATGCGGTTTCGGGAGAAACATGTTTGAGTTCCAGCGTAATCAGCTTGCCGGAAAGCAGCCGCTGGTTATTGAGGGCATAAATCACTGCCCGCATTTCATGGCGCATTTCCGGAGTTGTCAGGCCATTGAGCGCCTTTTTGACAGCTGGCCGGACGATTTCCCCGGCCGCGATCAACCGCTTTTTAGCGGATTGCCGCTTCCGGTATCGCTGCGAGGTCAGGTCTTCGATCCACTGGTGAATCTGGGCAGGTGTGGGTGGCGCACCGGAGCCAGCGGTGGCGACAACAGTTTTGACCGGTGCGACGGATTCTGTTTTATCCCGATTGGAACCGCTAGTTTTGGCTTTTTCGGCCTCCATCACGGCTTTAGCCTGTTGGGCCGCCTGCGCTGCCTCCGTGGCTTGAGCAGGCACCGCGGTCTGCTGCGCGGCGGCGGGAATGGCCGCCGCACCGCTGATTATCAATAACGCAGCCACTGATTTAAACGGTAATCTCCATCGCATCTGGCACCTCGCAACGGGCTACCGCACTTCGAATAAATACCCCTGCATGCCGGAATATCGCACGGTTCGACTATTCCGCAGCATTCACTTCTGAATAAGATGGCACCAGTTATAACGTGGGATTCTGGTTTTGTCTGCCATTGGGCCGGGCTTCTGCTTGAACGGCACCGTTGCGGTTCCCGACCCGGCTTTGTCACCAGTAGCCAGCGATTAAGCACGGCACGCCGGATTGTCATAAGTCCTGTTTGGCGTTACAACAGATTGCGGCGGTTGCGAGTGTCCGCAATGATTTGAGAAAAACCATGACTGAAAAGCCCCATCTGCTGGCCATCGTACTTTGCGAACGGGTCACGTTCGACATGCTTGCCCGGCGTTACGCCCTGTTTGGCGTTTCACCTGCGATTGCCTTTAACCGGTTTCCGGCGGTATTGCCCCCATTCTTCGGTTACGCCGCGGTATCCGATATTCGATCTCAGGCGCAGGCCACAATGCGCATAATGGATGCCGAAGGAAATGTGATTTTCGCGCCGCCGGTCAATGTGGCCCTCAACGATACCGACCCGCTGGCGGAGGGAGAAATTGTTGTTCCGTTCATGAATGTCCGGGTGGAAAAATCCGGTGATTATTTCGTGCAACTGGTGATTGATGGCGAACCAATCGGTGACCGCAGACTGCGGGTCCGCCATATTGTGACGCCGTAAATTGCCATCAGGACCAACTGTCCGGCAACTGGCCCCGAACGCAGACGCGGATTGCACCGGTCAAATGCCCGCCGCGGGGAAATCGATCATGGCACGGATGAAAGCAGCCGATAGCGGGGTATTCCGATTCAGCAAATTGAAAGGTACGCCCGAAAGTCCCGACCAATATAATATGGAAAGTCATGATTTCATATTTCCGACATTGGCGGAACCATCCGTACCGCTGAGGTCCGGAAATTCGCGGCAAATCCGCCCGCTGCGGCTTGGCGTGGTCATTCCCTGTCACAGCGATGCGGATCTGCTGCATCCGTGCCTCGCCAGCTTGGGTGCTGAACTGGGCCACCAGGACCGGGTGGTGGTGGTGAATTCCACAGGCGACTGCTTTACCGCAGCTGTTGCGCGGGAATTGAATGTGCATTGCATGATTCCGTCAAGTCCGACTCGCGGACTGGCGATTGCGGCTGGTGTGCAGGAAATCTTTGGCGAACCTCGGTCCAGCCGCCCGGCGCTGGCGGGCCGTCTTAATCAAACAATGGCCTCGCCCCGGCCAGACCTGTTGCTGATAGCTCATGCGGATATGGTTTTTCCGCAGGGCTGGCGCGGCCGGCTTGAATCGGCCATCGCGGGGAATCCGGAGCTTGGATGGGGTGCCTTTGGCCATGTCATTGCCGATCCCCGAAGCCGTTTTCGACTGCTGGAAGCCGGCAACACATGGCGGGCCGCTTATTGGCACATTCCATTCGGCGACCAGGCGATGTTTCTGCGATCGCGTGTGCTGGAGTCCATAGGCGGATTTCCAGTTCAGGAAAAGTATGAAGACCTGGAACTTGCTCTGCGACTCAAGGCCATCGGACCGCCACTTATTCTCGATTGCCCGGTTACCACTGGCGCACGGCACTGGCGCAGCGGCTCGAGCCTGCGAACATTCCGAAACTGGTGCATTCTGGCCGGCTACCGGGCCGGCTGGTTGAAGGCCGGCTCAACGAAGCCAGGTGCTGTTCCACCGCGTGAATTGCCTGTTTTGAAAGACTGCCAAGCGTGAACGATAGCGCTCGTGAACCTGATCTCTCCTGGCCGTGCGATAGGCCTATGCGCATCGCCCTGGTGCTGGTGGCCAAAGCGGCGGTAAGTGGCCGCGTAAAAACGCGGCTTATTTCTCCACTTGTTTCCGCCCAGCAGGCGGCAGATGTCCAGATCGCGTTTTTAAAATTTTTGCGCAACCTGGTGGAAACATTGGCAGAGTCCGGCTCACATCGGTTCACCCAAGCCGCGGTCGGGGCGGCACCGCAACTGTCCATGGCCAATACCGTCTGTACCGACGATTTCGTCATTCAACCGTTGCTGTTTATCGATCCCCTTGGCCAGCCGCGGGAACAGTTCAACTGGCCGGGATGGCGGACCATTTTTCAGCCGCCGGGCGACCTGGGCGATCGCATGCGCTTTTGCGCCCAGGTGTGCCTTGCTGAAAAGGCGGACGCGATGATTTTTATCGGAGTGGATTCGGTCCATCTGAATCTGGCCTTACTCCGGTGGATGGCGCAAGATCTGCTGAAATCCCAAGCCGTAATGCTGCCCGCCCATGACGGTGGTTATGTCGCACTGGGCCTTCGGCCTGAAGCGTTACCGCTGCTGGATAATATTGCGTGGGGAAGCGCCCTGGTTTGTCGGCAAACCCTGGACCGGGCGGTCAACCTTCGCATCGCGCTATCCATGGGCGATCAACTGCCGGATGTGGACACGCCGGACGATTTGCGCCTTGTCATGGCCGCCATGGCCTCCCGTCAGGACAACGCGGCCCGGGAACTCTATACTTGTCTGCGGTCAATGATGATTGCAACGCATTCAGGAGACACACGACATGATGAATCCCGAAACGACTAAAGCTCCGGCGGAAATCGCGAATCCTGATCGGCCCCTGGCGGGCAAAATGGCTCTGGTGACCGGTGCCAGCGCTGGAATCGGAATGGCTACCGCAGATTGTCTGGCCCGTCTGGGCGCGGCGGTGGTGGTCAGCGCTCGCCGCAAGGATCGGCTGACAGGGCTTGTGGCGCACATCGTGCGGGCGGGCGGCGCTGCCCTGGCGGTGGAAGCGGACGCCGCGGACAATGCCGCCATAGACATGTTGCTGTCCACCGCGGACGAATGGGCAAAAAAGATCGGCCACGTGGCAGCCATTGTGGTGGTGAATGCGGGTCGCGGACTGGTTGGCGGCCTGACCAACAGCGATGAATCGCAGTGGGAATATCTATATAAGCTGAATGTGCTGGGTGCCGCACACCTGATGCGGCGAGCCGCCCTGCAATTCATGGCGCAAAAACAGGGAGATATTGTGGTGGTGGGTTCTGTTTCCGGCCACAACATTTCGCCCTTCAGCGGTTTGTACGGCTCGACCAAATGGGCGATTGCGGGCGCGGCCGAGGCGCTGCGGCGCGAAGTTTGCGGGCATGGCGTGCGTGTGACCACCATTAAACCCGGAATTGTGGAAAGTGAATTTCAGAATGTGGCCGGTTACACGGATGAAAATTTTACCAAACTCATCAAGCATTTCGGTCAGACACTAAGCGCGCCGGACGTGGCCAATGCCATTGGCTTCGTGGTATCACAACCGCGGCACGTGCATATTAATGAGCTTGTGATACGTCCGACCGGACAGGATTATCCGTAGCGCCGCGGAACGGCATCAATCACTTGCGAGTTACATCATGCGCAATCTGGTCATGATTTTATTTTCTGCGGGGCATGCCCTGACATGAAGGATCGCACGCGGAGAGGAAAACTCCTGCCGTGGATCCCAAGGTTTTCTCTGCTTAAGTGGATGGCATTCGTGATAGTTCCTGGACTTCCGAATATCGGGACCGTGGATTTTGTCCGTGAGGATATTATTCCGCCACCTGGTTTCCCGCCTGATCAGCGTGGCATGATGACATCCAGCGATGGTGCGAACTTCGGCAAGGCAATGCCGGCGCGGGTTTGTGCGGTGATTGATGGTCTGGAGATGGCTTTCGCAGGCCGTGAATTGCCGATTCCGAACAAAACCGCATCCGGTCCGGTGATCCCATAATACGGTGTTATGGGACGAACTCGTAATGCCTACGGATTGCGCTAATATATATATGTATTGCGCTATTTTATACTTGTGTCTGTAATTTGTTTTAGATTATTATAAACATTGTCGGTTGGGTCATTCGGCCAACTTAAAGGTTCGTTGCCTTAGGAGTCGGGTGCCCCTTACGCGGGTGTTGTTTGGGCGGAAACACCGTCCGCGGCTGACATTGAGCGGCATAAAAAACAAATCATTTGAGCAGCGGATACGTAAGATCGGCAACGATCGCGATACGTAAGGAGCATGCTCATGGAAACTCGCCGGTGCAACGATCGCGGCTTTACACTTGTTGAGCTTTTGGTCGTGATGGCCATCATTGTGCTGCTAATTTCACTTCTGCTGCCCGCAGTGGCAGCGAGCCGTGCTGCGGCCAACCGGGTGCGATGTGCGATGAATCTGCATAACGATGGTGAAGCACTGCAGGTTTACGCAACAATGAACCGCAGCTATTTTCCATACATATACACACGAAACGGCCAAAACAACACGCCAAATTACGGCGAAAGTGGCTCAAACTGGATTTGGGATATTAATTTTGGAACGCGCTACGCGCTTACACAGTGCGGCGCGTTAGAGGGGACCATGTATTGCCCTTCAAGTCCGGAGATAAACACGATTACTCCAGCGACAATGTGGGGCGGTTTTCCTGTGGGTAACCCAATCCCCAGCCAGCCATGGGACACCAACCCCACTCGCGTATTTGGCTCCGGCCTTGGCTGCTGTGAAACGACCTATACATGGCTTTTTTTGCAAGGTCCGACCAATCAATTGCCTCCACAAAGCTGGTTCCAGGGAGAAGTCTGGAACGGAAGTACGATGACAAGTTGGAACGGTAGCGGACCGCCACCCGGCTATCAGCCACGTGCGAATCAGCCCGCCAGCTTTGATTCCGGCTATTCGCCTTCGTCAATACCCATCGTTACCGATGCCGTCGTGTATGTTCCTGCTATCAACAGCTTCACTCAGGCCAGCGGATTTTACAGTGGTTTAAGTTCCAATCACTTGAATCTGGCCGGAATTGCCGAGGGTGGAAATGAATGCTATATGGACGGTCACGTCAAGTGGGTACCAATTGGCAATCTGGCGAACCTGTCCAATCTTCAAACACCCGGAGCAATGAAATATCGGATTCAGATGTACGGAAGCGGGTGGTGGGCACCAATATTTATCTATTAGCGAGCACCCACTGCAGATGCTATACAGACCGGATATTGTTTTCCGACATCGCAACTGACCGTCCTTTTCCATGGCATGGAAATCACGATTTAGGGAATTGACCACTCAACAGTAATTTTGTGGTAAACCACCAGTCGGATGAAACGCACCGAGGGACCCCACAATACGCTCCGGCACATAAAATAAATCATGTCGCGCAATCGGCCTCTCCCCAGAATCGCCTTGATCCAACTGGGGCGTACCACACTCATGGACGCGCGATTACCACTAATGAATGCGATGTTCGGTCGCGGCCGTTGCGCCGCTGGCATTAAGATACGGGCAGGCCGAAATGGCCGTACTGCCCGTGCCGCTGCCATAAAGCGTACCGAATGCAACGCTTTCGGCGTGGACCGATCCGCCCTGTGGCAACAAGCCCAGCGCGACGAACGCGGCCGCAAGAAGCGTGAAAGCAGAACGATTGGTCATCTGAAATATTATAAAAAAGCTCGCTGTTTTGCTAAGGTTTCCAAAGATTTATACTGCGTCCAAATCCTGATCAAATATTTCTGCATATCCGGTGATTAAACATCACCCAGCGGAATCAAAGTTCAAATGCTCTGTGAATCCACCTGCCGCTTCCGCAGCAGCAATATGCCCGTGCCGGCAACAGCCATAATCGCCAGCGCCGACGGTTCGGGCACTGTACTTGAATATGTGAAATTGCTGATTGTTTGCGTGGAATACCCGCCGCCGGTTCCCCCGGTAAAGCCAACAAAAGCGGAGTCTCCCCCCAGTATTTGGGGCAGATTAATGGCACTCGTGGAAGCCGCAAACACCTCCGAAGGGTTATTTAAGTCGGTCAATGTTTCCGTGAGGGTTGTACCGTTATAACTTAGCACAACCCCAATCGGGTCACCCGATACCAGCGAAACCGATCCGGTGGTAATGCCGGAGTTCGGATCGATAGTCCCGCTGTTTTCAGTACTAACCGCACCGTTGCCATTGCGGAGAAAAAATTCCGCCGCTGCGCTGGGTGTGATGGCCGTTAAAACCGGCGATCCGGAAGGCGGCTGATTGTTGTTCATCAGCCCATAGCCCAACCCGGCACCTCCTCCACCAATGGCCAAGGTTCCGCGGGAGTCATTTTGCAATACGAAAGCGAACCCATCAGATGGTCCCAGCGGCGCGAATGAGGTTGGGTCCGTCTGAAACGTGAAGCCAACGGTGAAATGGCTAATGGACTGGAGCGTATTGAAGAACGCCGCGCGGGCTTCGCCGGCGGCGGCGGTAGTGAGGGTTAATGTCCCGCTGTTGATGGCAGGGGCGTTGTTGTCGGTAATATTACCCGAAGAGTCCTGTGTATAGCCGGTCAAGGTGAAGCCCGCGCCATCACCAAATCCTGAAATATCGGCAAAACCGGTACTCGCAACGCTCAGCACGGCTGCCACCGCTGCACATGCCGCAATAGCCAGACCACGCGGGGGCTTAACCGCTTTCTTAATGACATTCCGATCTGCTGTGCAGACTCCCGAGCTGTCCAGCGCAATTTTCTCTTTGGCCATGATTCTTGCTCCGTAAGACTAGCAATGAAAACTCTCCATCCCTGAATACGCGTCAGGTGATAAAGCAAAGCATATCCCGCCTGAAAAGTTATGCAATACGTAATTTTGCGTAGTGCTGATCGGAATCGCATTACAAAAACATCGCTTTTGCTGGGATTTTTTGATGGGGCCGGGAAGCGAAAAATACTTTTCAGTCAGAATGCAGATTTTTCTGACCGCCAATTGGACCTGAAATAGGATATATGCACGCATGAGAAGCTCGCCACTTTTGCTACCGCGTCAGCAGGACGCTATTGTTTTCTACGGTCGCTCCGATTAGCTCACTTTCCAGGCGTCCGGCAGCCAGGTGGCAAGCCGGCCTTTGCAGTATTTATAGATCGTGGTCTGCTGGCCACATTAAAGATGCGCACGCTGTTAGAGGCCCCAAGGTTCTCGCCACGCGCGGTTCTGGATTAACTTCGCGCGATTCAGATGATTGACGCATAGTTTCCGATGACGGACGGTTGACGCCAAGTGATGCCACGCCGTCAAGGGATGATTTGAGCCAACGGGATGCCTTATTATGTGGCGGGGTACCGTACAATTAATCCGCGAAAAGGATATTTCAGGGTGGCCGTCTGGACGTTTTTGCGCAGAATACCTACTATATAGGTCTTACCCAAGGGTCGGGTGCGGATGTCCGCCCCGTCCGGACTGCGGTGAATCAGGAATTTGAGTCTATTTAACAGGTGCAGGAAGAAATTATGGCGGAAATAAATGCAAAAGATGTAATGGCTCTTCGTGTGCAAACCAACGCCGGGCTGATGGATGCAAAAAAGGCACTTCAGGAAGCCAATGGCGATATGGCCGTGGCTGTTGAATTACTGCGTAAATGGGGTGCGGGCAAGGCCGACGCGAAAATGTCCAATGAAATGAAGGAAGGCCTGGTGGCAGGCAAAATAAGCCCGGATGGCTCACTAGGTGTGATGCTTCGTCTAGGCTGCCAGACCGATTTTGTAGCCCGTAACGATGGCTTTCAGAAATTACTTAACAATCTGGTGGAACTGGCTTTCAGCAACCCGGTTACCACGCCGGCCGAGCTAGGCGAATTGCCCTATTCAGACGGTTCCGGCCGCACTGTGGCGTCTGTCATAAAGGAACTTATTGGCGGAGCCATCAAGGAAAATATGGCAGTTACCGGGTTGGCGCGGTTTCAGACCACCGGTCAGGTTGGCATGTATGTGCATCACAATTCCAAGGTCGGCACGCTGGTTCAGGTGGATGGCGGCAAGGGACCGGCCGTACGCGCGTTGATCGGTGAAGTTGCCATGCATGTGACCGCGGGTATGCCCGCGGTGCCTGCGGCGATTTCGCGTGACAAAATAGATCCGGCGATAGTGGCTCGCGAGAAGGCGGCGGCGGCCGAATCCATTACGGGTAAGCCGGCGAATATTGTGGAAAAAATTGTGGCTGGTCGTCTGGATAAATTCTTTGCGGAAATTATTCTGCTTGAACAGCCGTTTGTTAAAGATGAGAAAAAGCGGGTCAGCGACCTTCTGAAGGAAACTGGCAAGGCGGCTGGTTGCGAACTGACCATCAGTCATTTTGCCCGGTTTAAAGTAGGCGAAATTTAAGACCGCGAGAAGCGGAAAACCGCGTAAAAATCCGCAGTTTGTGCCGGCTGACGGATGGCTATTCTGGATAGAATATGGCGTTTCCGCGGATGGCCGCAGGCCGACATGGGGCGATGCGGATTGGATGTGACGCGGAAAAAATGGCGCTTAACAATGGGCGCGGTTCGGGAAGCGGTTAATTGTTTTTGGCAGTGCCGCACCTGGCGGTTGACATGCTTTGCGGAGCTTTGAATGTCTGGACCGAAGTACAAGCGCATTTTATTGAAAATATCGGGTGAAGGGCTTTGCCAGGAAGGCGGCTTCGGGTTCGACAATCAGGAACTTCACGCGATTGCCCACCAAATTGTGCAGGTTGCCCGCAGTGGCGTGCAGGTGGCTGTGGTCATCGGTGGCGGAAATTTTGTGCGCGGTGAATCACTTGCGGCCAGTGCCCAGGTGCAGCGGTCCACCGCTGATTACATGGGTATGCTGGCCACGGTTATTAATGCCATGGCCCTGCAGGACACTCTGGAACATCTGGGCCAGCCCACGCGGGTGGCCAGTGCGCTGGCGGTGGTGCAGGTTTGTGAGCCGTTCATTCGCCGCAAGGTCATCCGTCATCTGGAAAAAGGTCGGGTGGTGGTGCTGGCCGCGGGTACGGGTAATCCATTTTTTACCACTGATACCTGCGCAGCTTTGCGGGCCACGGAACTCCAGGCCGATGTGCTGCTAAAGGCGACCAAGGTGGATGGCGTGTATGACAGTGATCCGAAAAAGAATCCGGCGGCCAAACGGCTGGATCGGCTAACCTACCGGCAGGTTATCACGGACAATTTACGCGTGATGGACATGACGGCCATATCTCTGGCCATGGAAAGTAAAATTCCAATCATTGTGTTCAACTTGAAAAAGAACGGCAACATTGCGCGGGTCGTGGCCGGGGAGTCCATTGGCACGCTTATTTACGATGAGGGTCGAACATTAGGCCCGGTCGCGGTCTGACGGCAAACACGTGGTGTTGCCGGTAATGGGCGGCGATGGAACAGGTTTTGCCGCTGGCAACACAAACGCGATATACAGGAGAATAAACATGCCTATAGATGAAATACTTTTTGAAGCCGAAGCAAGCATGGAAAAGGCGATTGACCATTTGCGCCACGAATTGCGCGGCCTGCGCACCGGACGGGCAAGCACATCGCTGGTGGAATATATAAAGGTGGATTATTACGGAACTCCAACGGACCTTCGCGCATTGGCTTCTCTGACCACTCCGGATGCCAGTTCGATTATCATTAAGCCGTTTGATCCGGGAAGTTTAAAGGATATTGTGAAAGGATTGGAGGCGGCCAATCTGGGAATTAACCCGATCAGTGACGGCAAACAGGTGCGACTGGTATTGCCGCCGCTGTCGGGTGAACGTCGCCAGCAGTTGCTGGGCAAGGTCAAAGAGGTGGCGGAGCATTGCCGCATTGCGATGCGCAATATCCGTCGCGACGCCAATAAAGGTGTGGAGGCCGAGGAAAAGGAATCATCGCTTCCAGAAGATCAGGTCAAAAGTGCCCGCGATGATATTCAGGAACTGTTGAAGAGATTTGAGGTTAAGGTGGATGAAATTGTGGCCACCAAACAGACTGAAATAAGTTCAGTCTGAACAGGCTCTGTACCGGAAGTGTAGCCGGGTGCGCACCTGGTTCTCCCGTCGGAAACAGAACAAAAGAAACTGACTCGGTTGATCCAGTCAGGGCGGATCATGAATTTCGGGATTCAGTTGAATCTGGCGATCTTCAATAGATTGATCATCCGACGGATCCAGCGGGCGCGACGTGTTGTATTTTCCGTCCAGCCAGTTGCCGAGGTCCAGGAGGCGGCACTTGTCTGAACAGAATGGAAACGCGGGTTCCTGAACGTTGGCAACCGCCTTTTTACAGATGGGACAGCGAAAGCCGCCGGAATGCTGGGAAGGACCGGCCTGTTTCATCATAACCTCTTTTTTATCGAACTTTGCCGCCTTTCGCGAGTGTTTTGGCAACCATCCATAATCCGCCTCAGGCGTGGCATATTTTACCAAAATCAACGGGTAGCGCAATATGGCGGGGCATTTTTAATTTGCGGACGATCGCGACCGCCTGATCGTTGGAAAATCACTCCTCAGGAATGGTGCCGCAATTACCTCCCGATTTGCACTGCAATCGGATGGTCTATTGTGAGGGTTCTACCACTGACAAGCTGGCGGCTATGTGAAATATAGCGCTCCATTTTTGACGCCTCGTGGTTCCGGCCTATTCCAATTGGAAAAATTATTCCGGCCCGGTTCCTTGGCGCCTTAGGTGCGACAGTAGAAGGTCAAAACTAGGGGAACACGCCCCTTTATGTCGCCGGTTGAAGCGTGCGTAATAAAAAAGGTCGGCAGTATAAGGCCGACCTTGAATGGGGCAATAATAAAGCCACCGCGTGTGTGGAAAGCGACCGTGAGCCGCCTGTCTGCACCGCCAACCGTATGGGCGCTTGTCATAGCGACTCAGGGCCACTTAGCGGTCGCGTTCGGATTGGCCAATCAAGGCCGCGTCAAAGACGCATCGTACGAACCCGTACAAGACAATCCACAGATGCGACCTGCGGTGGCTACATTTATCAGTGTATCCATAAAATCTGACAAAGCAAGAAAAAAGAACAATTTTTTTTCGGGTCCAATTTCGGTGGCCGAAGTGACCGGAATTCCGTCAATTGATTGCAATGAAAAGAAGCCATTGCAGTCGCCACCCCCGATCCCGGGGGCGGCGAAGCAAGTGGATAATTTTTAATTTTCGTTCAGCAGGGCACGGCAAAGTGAAACTCAGTCGCAATTCGACGATTCCGGCGGAAGGCGGGTATCGTGACCATGGGCCGCAATGTCGGAATCCAGATCGATGGCCGGAGGTTGATCAATCCGGGTAAAGGCAAGATACCGCACCAGGCAGGCAATGGTGACCAGGAACAGGGCGCTGGTTTTGACGGTCCCCAAGCCGAATCCGCCGACCGAGTGATGCTGGGAAAGCAGGTCACCAAGGGATGCGCCCAGCGGCCGGGTGAGGATATAGGCAATCCAAAACGCCGCCACGGCGTTGAGTTTGAAAAAATAATGAGCGATTGCCACCAGGCCGATGGCTCCGGCGAAAATGAATGTGGAATTCAAATATCCCCATTTTAAACCTTCTGAAAGCAGGTCCCCGCCGGACGTTCCCAGCGCAAAGGTGAAAAGAATGGTCAGCCAGTAAAATGTTTCACGGCGTGTGGTAAAAATGGTGTGAATGGAAAGCGTTCTTTCGCGAAAATACCAAATGCTGAACGTCGCGACCAGAGCGATAGAAAACAGAGTTGTGGTTACCTGCAGGGGAACGCCAAGATTGTCCACCAGGTTATCGCTGATAAGCGTGCCGACGATGCTTATCAATACCACGACCAGCCAATAGATGGATGGAATATATTTTTTGGCGCGAAACTGGAAGAACATGACAACCAGCAGCACCATCGCCATAACCAGTCCTGTGTACCCTTCCCCAAGCTTTAATTTTTCACTAAGCAGGTCGGCCGCGGTTTCGCCCACAGTGGTGGCCAGTACCTTAATAATCCAGAACAAAATGGTGACCTCGGGCACCTTGTTCAACATGTGTTGGCCGCTGGCGGGCCTCATC
>JAJZOA010000251.1 GCA_021852225.1 Planctomycetota bacterium | reverse complement strand
ATGGTTAATCCCCTGTTTTTCCGCAAAACGCCGGCCAGATACTAAAAATGGATAACAACCCGGCACTGTGGATTTACCCCCATTCGGCCACGCATCCGCTGGCCAAAAGCCTGGTAAAATCTCTGTCGCTTGTAAGTTTAAACCACCAGTTACAATCACACTCTGACTTGATTTATGTGGGCGACGGTATGGATGAAACGAAAATACCCAGCCCTTCCGAATTCATTCTTATCTATAACCGTGCCGCGCCGACCAGCGCGATGCGTGTCGTCGGATTTGCCGATGGTCATGTGGATTTTCTGACCGGACCGCTGTTTGACCGCCTGGTGACGAAAAATAACCGCATTCGCCGGCGGTTTAACCTGCCGCTGATTCATCTGCGGCGGGCGGCGGCTCAATAACGGCTCCAATGCAGGGGCGGCGGGTTGCCGTTTCGCCTGCCGTTATACCCGACCGTAAAGGTAATCATGCAGATGATGAATAGTCACTTCCTGTTCGCTTACGTGCTGAGCGTTCAGATCGCCAATCGATACCAGACCAAGAAGATGCCCTTCGTCATCGCAGACCGGCAGGTGTCGCACGCGGCGATTCATCATAATGGCGCTGGCATCTTCCAGGCTTGTATCCGGCCGACAGACGATGATATCGCGCGTCATGGCATCGGCTACTTTTACCTGCCGCGGATGCTTTTCTTCCTGAACGACCCGCATAAGAATGTCGCGTTCACTTAAAATGCCTACAATCTGACCATTTTCCATCACAATCAATGATCCGATCCGATATCGATTCATTTTGTGGGTTGCTTCCAGCACGGACTGATCCGGCGCGATGGAATACACGTGACTTGATTTACCCGCGATAATGCTTGCAACGTTGGCCATAGGTGCGCTCCTTTTTAAAGAACCGGAAATGTGACAATCCGCCGAATACAAGCGACTGGTGCGGCTGGAAATGCGGCCGCTGAAATTAGAATACACTTTACAAAATCAAATGCAACATTGTGCCGTTTTGGCACAAAGTCCGGCATCAGCAAGGTGCTGGTGAAGCGATCAATTCCTCGGCCCAGGCTGTCGGATCAATCGGGACTTTGGCCACATGTTTGGTTCAAAGTTCTGCCCCCCTACTGCCTGCAATTGGCGGCGATCCGTCCCGCCAGACAATGCCGCCGATGATCAGGCGTTCCAGGCTGGCTGTTTTGCGCAGGCAACGCTACTTGCCGGCCTTTGCTTGTATGTGAACGAACTGCATGATCCCGTGAAAAATGGCCGCGGCAATTTTTTCCTGAAAAGCCGGGCGGACCAGGTTCCGCTCCTCCGCGGGGTTGGTGATATAGCCCGTTTCCACCAGAACAGAAGGTATGCGCGTGGACCGCAGCACCACGAAATTTGCCCGCCGCTGCTTATCCACGGGTTCAATACGGGCCAATTGATGACTGATCATCGCGGCAAGCCTTGTGGATGCTTTTTCAACAGGGTCTCGCGCGGGCTGGGCGTATACCGTTGCGCCGCGCCAGGTGGGCTTTCCAGAATTCGCATGAATTGAAACAAACAGGCAGGCGTGGGCCTTTCGGGCAATCCAGCGACGCTTCCGCAGGCCCACATATTGATCCGAGTCGCGTGTAAGCACGGCCCGCACCCCCGGCGCGCGGTCAATCAGCCGCGCAAGGTCCACGCCGATCGCCAGAGTCACATTTTTCTCCATTGCGCCATGCCATCCGATGGCACCCGGATCGCGCCCGCCGTGGCCCGGATCTACAGCAATTATTCGCAGCAGTTGCTTGTTTGCGGCAACAGGTCGGCGGCCCATTGCAATTGCGGTGTGTGAATATGACAATGCCGCCAACAGGCAGCCGATGATCGCAGCCGCCAGACCAAACCGCCCGGTCGAATGGTTAATCACGTCCGTTGGCATGGGGTTCCTTTCCATATATAAAAGCAAATTGTCCCGATGGATTCCACTTTACCCGTCGGATATGAAAGGCCAATGAAAAATTGATGCGTGCAATTTGGCGCAGCTTTCGGGCGTTGCATGAAAGGCTTATTGCAGGAGTTTTCTTTGCACCGGTTCATTTATGGTATGGTTAATCCCCTGTTTTTCCGCTTGCTTGCTGTGTGTGCGTTTATTCTGGCCGGGTCCATGCCGCTTTATCCCGCGTTGCCGGTAATTGCCTCCCCCATCAAGTCCGGATATGCGGCCGCAGCCGGGCCGGACGTTGGCATTTCAATTCCCTGGCCGGCGGCAAAAAAGATCATAGCCCGCATAAATCCTCCCGCATTTCCTGCCAGGGTGTTCAACGTCGTCCGGTTTGGCGCATTGGGAAATGGAATAGCGGACGATACCAGGGCAATTGCCAGAACGATTGCCGCATGTTCCGCCGCGGGAGGCGGGCAGGTGGCCTTTGCGCCCGGGACCTATCTGACGGGTGCCATAGAGCTGCGCAGTGGTGTGAATCTGCATGTAGGCCAGGGGGTGACCCTTCTTTTTTCGGCCAATTCAGCGGAATTTCCCCTGCGTATGACGCGGAATCAGGGGATTGACCTGATGAATTTTTCCCCCTGTATTTATGCGTTCAACCAGGCCGATGTTGCCCTGACCGGCCAGGGCAGGCTTGATGGTCGCCTGACCCGGCGGTGGAACCGCCAAACGGGGCGAAGTTGGCGCAGGTTGGAAACTATGCGCGACCGGGGCGTACCCGTTTCCCAGCGCATTTTTGGAATAAGACACCCCTTGGGCACAGCCATGGTGGAATTTTATCAGTGCCATAAGGTTCTGATTTCCGGAATCCACGTTGCCAATTCCCAGTGGTGGCAGATTCATCCAACACTCTGCAGCAATGTCACCATTGCGGGTGTGCATACCAATTCCACCCATGGGAATTCTGATGGCCTGGATATCGACTCCTGCCAAAATGTTCTGGTCCGTCACTGCACTTTTTTCGCGGGCGATGACTGCATTTCGCTCAAGTCCGGCCGCGACCCGGATAAATTCCGATCCCCGGCACCCTGTCGGAATATTGTAATTGTCAATTGTCGCGGTGCCGGCCCCTGGGGACTTATCAGTTGCGGCAGCGAGGAAAGCCAGGGCGTTGAAAATGTGTTTGCATGGAAGCTTCAGGCCGTTGGCCACGGGCGGTTTCACGGCGTGCGTTACGCCCTGTATGCCAAGGCCAATTCCGTTCGGGGCGGCTTTGTGCGCAATGTGCATCTGGGAAATATTAGCGGCCGCTGCACCGGAGCGCTGGTTCATCTGACGCTGGTGTACGGCCCCAAACATGGGCAAAATTATCCGCAATTTTCGGGGATTCATTTTCATGCCATTACATCCGTGGTCACTCCTGAGCTGCTGTTCCTTGTGGGAATCCCTCACGACTCGATCGGCCGCATAACCCTGACGGATTGCCGGTTTAAGGGAATTTCACAATCAAATCGCATTGTGGATGCCCCGGACATCATATTCCGGAACATCAGAATAAATGGTCATATTGAAAAATTTCCATAGCATTGCGCGTGATGATCGGCTGGGGCGCGGTGTCAGTAAAACGGAGTCGGCCAATCCGCGTCAGGTGGTTAGGCCTTTTTGTGCCGCTGATGGGGCAAGGGCGGCTAATTCCAGACGCAATTGTGAAAAAATATTGTGAGCGCAAAAAAAAAATGCCGCCACGGGGCTGCCGAGTGGGGCGCGACAGCTTTCGTGCGGGCAAAGTGGGAACCCACACGGTGGCGGCGAGGATCATTATAGCACAGACCATTCGCTAAAGAAAGTCAGATATCAAATTCGGATATCATGGGCATTCTTTTTGGTGACTTATCAGTGGTCGGGCTAACCAAAACCGGGCGGCTGTCCAAGGCAAACCACAGTACACTATCGCACACCATGGCATGCAGCCCCAAAACTGCCGTCCCGTTTAATTGTCAAACATTCCGGTGGTTAGTTCAGGAGAGTCGCTCGTTTCCTGCGTCTCACACTGTTTCGCACCCAGAACATGAGGAAGTATACGTAGGCGGTCGCGATTGTCAAGCGAATTCTTAAAATTCTATTAAGAATTGAAACGGTACAGCAGAAAACACCGATTTTGCCTCCGTTGCCCTGAATTTTCTCCGTGCGCATCGATCCGGCTTTTGTAAAATCAGCCCATTTGCGTTAAACTTCTGATCTCTCCTGACAAAGGTCGGAGCCGCAGCAGACCGGGCAATCGCTCGGCTGCCATTTTCACGGGGCGTAGCTCAGCTTGGCTAGAGCACCTGGTTTGGGACCAGGGGGTCGCAGGTTCAAATCCTGTCGCCCCGATTTTGACCAAAGGCCAAAATAGAGCAGGAGTTTTGAGAGAGTAGATAGTAGAGCAAAATTCGGTTGGGGCAAAAGCGTGGCTGCCGCCGAGACACAACGCGACTCCTGCGGTCTATTTTCAACTTTCTACTTTCAACCGCGGTGAACAGATGGCCTTCGCCTCTGAAAGGCTGAGCCGGGTAACCAGCATTTTTTCGCCATCAGGCGAAAAAATAGAGCAGGAGTTTTGAGAGAGTAGATAGTAGAGCAAAATTCGGCTGGGGCAAAAGCGTGGCTGCCGCCGAGACACAACGCGACTCCTGCGGTCTACTCTCAACTCTCTACTTTCAATCCCAGAGCAATTATGGAGCAATAATGGCATTCACTTTTGAAAAACTTATCGTCTATCAAAAAGCCATTTCCTACGCCGACTGCATTTGCGCCATTACCGAAAAGTTCCCGCGCGGCTACGGCTTCCTTTCCGACCAACTCAACCGCGCATGCGTTTCCATCGCTGCCAACATGGCGGACAAGCTGAATTGGGGCGTTGCCCACGCAGTCGCCGCCGAAAATTTATGCCAATCAACTGCCGCCGCCAAACGCTGCGGCCGACGCAGTCGCCGATCCCCCAAACCAGATGCCAATGTAGTGGAAACTTCTGCCCTTGGCGTTGCGCCAGGGCCGCTTTTACCGCCTCAGTGCGAAGGTTGGGTTAGCCCAATTACCCGCACCGCTCGCCGGACCGTTTGCGATAGCGCTGAAGTTTGGTCCCACTTCGCCCATGATGAACTTCGGGGTGACGGTGGGGAAACGCGTGCTGCTCCACCAGCCCATACCGCCTTCGATATCAGAACAGAGGTGGGCGGGCGCGGGGCCGTCATATTGTCGGCTCAGCCAGGTTCCGAAGAGTCCACTTTGAAACTGATGGCCGGGATACTTTTCCACCAGCGGCCAGGCGGCCGAATATAAGGAAAAGCCGGCATTGAATGATTCGGGCACAGGACTTAGAAACTATCTCAAAAGAGGGTTTTCCGTTACAATCATGACCGGTATTAAGAAAGGAGCCATGGATGGCCAAGCGTAAAAAAGCGGTGGAACCGCTGCCCACGATCTGGCGAGTGAACGATGAA
>JAJZOA010000025.1 GCA_021852225.1 Planctomycetota bacterium | reverse complement strand
CTGCATGCCCTGTTTCAGCGGGCGATCATCGGAAGCAGGAAGGTAGCCATGGCTTTCAGATGGCTGGTCCAGGCGAACCAGGACCAGAGCGCCGCCAGCAGCAGCGATAGCAACAGGAAGGCGTCAAAATAATCCGCCATGGGAAGTGAGATTTGCCGCGCGTCCACCCCGCGGCTGACCAGCAGAAGTGCAACCAGGACTGTTCCCACGCCCACCAGACCGCTGACGGGCGGTGTGGTGGCTGGTTTTCCAGCGGCGGCCCTTATTCCGGCGTTGCGCAACTCCATCCAGAATGCGCCGGCGAACATTAAACTCGCCATCAGGGTCACGGCCGCCTGAAGAACGGTCAGGTGTGTGTGTTGCGGAGTCATATAAGCTCCGTCTGGCTGGGGGATGGCGGGGAAACGAGAGCGATTCTTTGGACAATCAGTTGATCGGCGGCCATCGGGCCGTGCAGACGCAGCGTCTGAAGAAAATCTTCGGATTCGACGAAGGTAAGCAGTTGCCGCCGGGGGATTGGGTCAGGTACCTTTTCCATGATAATGGGCCGCCACTTTTCCAGCAGGTTCGATTGGAGGATGGCTTCCTGGGGAATGGTGGCCAGCAATTGTTCTGCGAGGTTTGCGGCCAGGCGCGGCGCAGCGCCACCGGTACTTATGGCAAGCGTAATTGGGCCGCGGCGTGCGGTGGCGGCACCCGTGAAGTCGCCATCGCCGGATTCGTCACAGCGGCAGCAGAGAATGTTTGCGGCACGGGCGTCGATACCGGCCTGCAGGTTTACCTGCGGTTTACTGGTGGCGATGAAAACCAGCCGCCAGTGTGGCTGGTCAGGGGCGCTAAGCCAGCCGGGGGTGTAAGGCTGTGTGATGCGCGTCACGGCAGACATGCTGTGAAAGTCAGGGTGAAAGCAGGGGCTGATAACGGTGATGCGGGCACCGGCATCCGCAAGGCCGCGGGCTTTGCGCAGGGCTACCTTGCCGCCGCCAATGATGAGCACGGGTGCAGAGGCAAGCTTGATAAAGATTGGGTAATCCGACATTTTCATCCTGCAGCTTATCTTAGCAAACCAATCGCACAACAGCATAACGGCAGGCCGTGAGACTGTCGCGGGAGTCTCTTGGGGGAAAGTTCCAGGGCACTCATCAGGAAAAATCCTATTTTTCGTTGCCGAAAATTATGTTTGGCAAAGATATTGCTTGCGAAAGGAATATACGCGAGCAGGAACGATGGAAAGCAGGCATCACACGGCGATTGTCTATCAGCTCGCGGGCGAAAGATGGTCTGGGCCGGAAGACGCGGTACATGGAGGACGTTGTGAGCCGGTGTGGTGTGGGGGTGGCATTGAACGTGATTGCGTAGAAATTAGGCAATGCCCCACGCTCCGATATAAAGATGGTTAAAGGTTTTTTGTGCGAATAGGCTTTTTAAGACTTCTGGATGCCGCTCCGCTGATTATGGCGGGGCACCTTGGCTATTTTACGGCTGCCGGTGTATCGGTTTCTCTTCATCGACAGACGGGCTGGATGAATGCTCGCGACCAGTTGCTGGCCGGCTTTTTAGATGCAAGCCAAGCCCCTATAGGCATGCCGATCATGAGTCAGACCGGGCGCGCCGGATTTGAAAAGCCGCTGGTGGCGGTGATGAATCTTGGCTCGGGTGGCAACGTATTTGTGCTGTCCAGCGAATTGGCGCAGGCAGGCGTTGATTCCATAGCCAGTCTGGCGCACTTTGTCCGCAGCCAGACATTTCATCAGGTGCTGAACCGAACATTGATCGGCTCTTATGTCTCCACCTATTCCGGACAATACTATTTATTGCGAAACTGGCTGGAAGCGGCCGGTTTGTCGGAAAACAGACATATTCGGCTCACTCCCCTGATGCCCGCACAGGTGCCGGAACATCTGGCGCATGGCTATGTGGATGTCTGCTGCATCGGCGAGCCTTGGGGTACCCGGTGTGTCAGTTATGGGTGGGGCACAATAATTGGTGCGACCACTGATGTGTTGCCGCATCATCCGGAAAAAGTTCTCGCGTTTACAGAGCAATTTGCCGCAGCGCACTCGCCGGAAGTGATCCGAGCGGTAGAGGCGGTGTTGCGGGGGGCGGACTTTTGCAGCCAGCCGCGAAATATGGATACACTTGTCGAGGTGCTTTCGCATCCTGCCCATCTGGACGAGTCACCAGATATTATTCGCCGCAGCCTGATGCTCGGAGTTTCGGATGCTTTTCCAACGCCTGGGCGAGATGATTTCGCCGATGTTGGAGCAACCCCGATGCGGCGATCCGACGCAGCCCCTGTACGAAGTTGGAACGCGTCCGATTGTTATCCGGACAGTGCCGCCATGGAATGGTTTTTGGGACAGATGGTCCGGTGGCATGATCTTGTGGCGGGTCCGGAATTGCAACTGGTTGCCCAGCGCAGTGTTCGCACTGACTTTTTTGAGCAGGCCGCCGCCCGGCTGGGATTGCCGCACGTTGCGGCAGATTCGAGCCAAAGTTTGAAATGGCGCAATATACAACCGGCGGTCACACCAATCGCCGTTTAAAATATTTCGCCTGCCGGGCGGCGCGGACGCTTGGCATGGCAAAAAATGTTTGCCGCTTAGCTTAGATGTGTCGCCAAGCTGCAGCTTTATAGATTCCATCTCGGCTTGACGATGCTTTCACTGAGCAATGATTCGGACGAGAGCTTATAAGCCAGGAGTTAAAATGCAAATGGTCTAAGATATGGCCGACAACCGGCGCAGAAAAAAACGCCGGTTTTCGCCATCCCGGAGGGGACTGAAAAAAGGCGACCCGACGACGATTTTAACGTCCGGCAGGTGAAGCTGGCTCGAAGCTGCGACCAACAGGCTGCTGGCATCGTTGCCTGGGCGAAAGATTTTCCCATGAATGATGCCCCGCTTCCGATTGCAGTTACAACGACGCGGCGGTTGGTAACAACGCGGGCCGATTATCGGCGGGAAGCGATTTCCTGGTCGCGCTGGCGGGCGGTGGCGCGGCGAAGTGCTCGCTTTTCAAACCACGTCAGGCTGTGCATTCCTTTGGCGTGAACTTTTTCAAGAATTTTATCCAGCCGCCGCATTTCCAGTCGATCTCTGCGGGTTTTACGGCCGGTCCAGTGCAGCCAGCGACGGATCAGAATCTGTCGCTTTTCTTTGGGTACATCGCGCATGGATGCGCCATTGGAAAGCAGTTGTTCCATAATGGCCGGTCCATCCTGCTGAAGCTGCCGACGCCGCTGGACGCAACTGTAGAATAAAAAAATGGACATTATCAGGAACATCGTGCTTTTGGCTAAAACGCCCAGGATGGCCATGGGAACCGCGACTGCCATACCCACAATGCAGGTCACATTAATGGCTTGATAGGCACCGGTCATGGGCCACAGAATCGCCTGTAAAAGGTAGGCCCCGTCAAACCAGTAATAAGGCAGAAAATTAATGTAAATAAGCGCTAGATTAGTCCAATAGAACAGAAACAGAAACGAGCCGCCGGTTCCCAAAAACGGGTGGAACGGCGCTCCTCCGCCAAGCAATGCCAGCGGATTCAGCAATATGGGCAGCGACAAATGCCAGTTCGCGGTCAGCAAAGTTCCGGAAACCAGGGCCGCGCCGAAATTGGCGAAAATGCCGCCCGCCTGCGCGATAAACATGGGCCACGCACCCGGCGGATGAACCGGTGGAATCATGTTGCCGGACGGCCAGATCAGGAAGTCGTCATGGCGGCCGCCGACAAATTGTGCGCCAATGCGATGGCCCGTTTCATGCCAGAGCAGCGCTGCCATGGTGGCAACCATGAGCAGGACAACCTGTCCGGGATAATCGGTTTGCAGCATTCGCATGGCCTGAAACGCCATAAACAAAAGCAGCCAGAAGTGCAGACGAATGCGAATACCGAATGGGGAACCCAGCGGCAGGGAATAATTAAGGAAGCTAAGCGCTCCACCACCCATGAAATCGCTGCCCGCACCACCATCTGTACGGTTATAATCTCTGTCACGCCAACTCATCCGAGCCACCGCTAATTACCTCTGGCCGCGAAATTCCGCCCGGCCTGCGACTGGTCAACCAACTTGTGTTGACAAATATTTCAGTAAGACGGCAATTGATTTTCCGTCCACAATTTCATTGTCCTTAATCATACGCCTAATCTCGGTCGGCGGTAACACGACCGTCGTAATTGTTTCGTTTTCCTCAAGCGCCTGAGGACCGGGGGTCAGGTCGGTTGCCAGAAACGCAAACATTTTTTCGGTCAGAATTCCGGGCGAAGTATAAAACCAGCCGAGCGACAGAATTCTTTTTGAATGATAGCCGGTTTCTTCGACAAGTTCCCGGCCGGCACACAATGCGGGGTCTTCACCTTTTTCCAAAGTGCCGGCGGGCAGTTCCCAGAGTTCTTCGCCAAGCGTATGGCGAAGGTTGCGGATCATCACAATGGAGCCGTCGCGAAGAACCGGCAGAATAATGACTGCGCCGGGGTGCCAGACGACTTCGCGGACGATCTGCTTTCCGCCAGTCGTCCGGACCGTTCGCAACAGAAGGTCCATTCGCTGACCATGGTAGACGACTTTGTCTGTGTCCGGGTTCTGCTGTGGAATGGTCATGAAGGCTAAACCTTTAATTATTTCTCATACACTCTAACATCGGCACGATGCACTCCCTATAATAATGCGAAATGGAAGAAAAAGGAAAAAAAAGGAAGTCCCGTTCTGTTCTGCCGGTCGAAGAGGCCGGCAGAACGCTAAAAGCTGCGCCATCCGCCATGTCCCTGCCGGTGATTCAGCCGGCGGTAGAACCCGGCGCAGGGGCACCACCGGCCACCAGAGACGGAACTGTGAATGACTCTGACGCGATCGCCGCTGAACAGGCCAGTGACGACTTTGAGGAGGAAATTGTCCAGGAAATTCCCACCGGCGAGGTACTGCTTCCCTTGCCGAATGAACCGGCCGCCATTCGGTTGGCCCGCCTGCATGAGAAGGGCCGGGCATTGCCTTTGTCGCCGGGCGTATATTTGATGAAAGATGTCCGTGGGATCGTGATTTACGTGGGAAAATCGCGAACTCTTCGCAATCGGGTAAGCAGCTATTTTATTGCGTCCACCGATCTTGGACCAGTGAAACAGAAGTTGCTGGATTATGTGGCGGATTTTGACACGCTTATCTGCGATTCAGAAGTCGAGGCGCTGCTCATTGAAAATCGGCTCATCAAGGATATTAAACCGCGATTCAATGCGCGGCTTAGCGATGGAAAAAGTTACCCTTACTTGGAAATTACCGTCCGTGATGACTATCCAGGCGTGTATGTGACCAGGCAGCCGAAGGAAAGCGGTACACGGCTGTATGGCCCGTTCATCAATGGTTTTGCATTAAAGGAAGGGTAACTTTTTCCATCGCTA
>JAJZOA010000317.1 GCA_021852225.1 Planctomycetota bacterium | reverse complement strand
TGTGTTGTTTCGTGCGCCGAATGCCTGCCGAGCCTCGAAAATTATATAGTGCGAACTGTGCCGCGACAGGCGGATGGCCCCCGTCAGAAGGCCCGATGTCACCATCTGTTTGCGGAAGGAAAAGTGCAGTTTGCCGCGTGGGGCCCATTCTCCATTGGATTGCCACTGGCTGCCCGCCTGACGGAGGTCCAGCACTCCGGAATAAATGCGGAGCGTGGCCGATGGGTCTTGCTTGGAACCTGTGTCCACGCCTCGCATAATCCGGATGGTTCCCGATGGTGTGGAATTGAGCGAGGGATCGAGAATGGGCAATAAATCGGCCCCATTCACGCGCCATGTGGAACCAGGCTGGCAATGCAGGTTGGGCATGATATACACATCTCCAAGCAGTGAGCTATCCATAATAAAGCCAACCTGCCGCGGAGTCAGCGTGCAATTAACGGGTGTGGCCGATGTCACCCCGTGCCCATTGACAAAGGTTATCCGCACCTTGTCACCCTCCAGTGCGTCTACAAAACCCAGCGCCTTGGCCGCTTGATCCGTCGCCCATTTATTTGCAGCATGCCGCAAGCCCGGCAGCATCGCCAGCACCGGCTTGGCCTGCAGCCCCTCGAATTGGGTCACATCGCCGGCCTTCGGGACCAGCGCGGCAAGGCCTTTGAGCAGGAAATCGGCTCTTTGCCCCAAGGATATCCGAATATTCCTGAGCCGACAGTAAAGCGCCACAGTTCGGCAACGCTTGTAACTTACATCCTCAACCAGCTTCCGTCCGTCGTTGGAAATGACGTGACGGTCCACAACCCAAACCGAAGTATAGTGAAAGCCTGTGTCTTTCACGATGCCCCAATCCGCATCGGCGGCTCGGCCGTTTAGAATAACGCGAATAGTAGTCTCAGTGCGCTGGCCGACAGGGTAGGTTTGTTTGATACGGGCGGTGTCCAGGATTGAACCCGTCGGCTTGATCGCATAGCCACCCTCCCTTCGGTATTGGCCGCGGGTAAGCGTCTGCCCCTGAGCGACAGGTTCGACCCCGGATTTTGTATGGATGGAGCCTTTGCCGCAGCCCGCCATCGCGGCGAGCGCCGCCAAGAAAAGCCCGGTCGCCGCCATCCGGCCAACAGACCAACGAATGTTTCTGCGCATTTTTCACTTCCTTCCAGGTACGCCACCAGAACGTCGGGCGCGCCGACAACGCGTTCAATAACAAGTGAATGATACCGCTGGTTTAAAGGCACGCAAGTGGAAAATGCCGACACACCTTTTCGGTTCGGGGCGTGCGAGACCCATTATCGCGCAGGTCCTGAGCTTCCGACGGAGCAGGAAGTTATCCCAGCGGCCATCTTTGTTCAGTCGCAACGCAGAAAGCCGAAATAGATTCTCCGTCGCATCTGCTTCGGAATTGCGCGGCACCTTTCATTCGTCCGACTCATTGACGAATTCCGTCGCGTCGCTGTGCTGCATTGGTGAAGATCAGCTTCCGGTCATTGGCTGGCGGTCTTTTGCCGCCGGGCTTGCCCCTGTGCACTTTGCCGACAAATTTACCGCAGGGGACGCGGAGGATCGCAGGGAATTTGCAATTGCGCAGCTTGATTTTGTATTACTCATTGCTATTTCAGGTGACCCGGCACAATGCGGGTGTTAATCCTAAATCTCATCTATTTTAACCTCTGCGTTGCCCCGCATCCTCTGTGATGAAGTTTTACCTGGCTGGCGTCGTAAAAACGGAGATTCATCGCGTGGGATTTAGAACTAGTGCGCTATGGTGTGCCTGAACCATCGAAGCCTCCTTGCGCGGGAGATACCATTCCCGCGCGTTTTGTCACCCGGTATTACGAATTATCCGATGATGTCGCCATGACCCTGCAATACAGCTCCAATTTCTGGCAATGGGAAGTATAATTCATTTGAAAATCGTGCTTTTGAAAGTAGCCGCAGTTCTCCCCAGAAACCCGCGATGGCCAGGTCCTGAAAAAGCAAAATGCCCGAATTGCCGGGGCGCAGGTTGCGCATCTATGACCAATGTTCATATTCCACCAATGCCCCCGGGCAGTTCGCGCCACGCACCGCATACAGGCCATCCGAATAAAATGATGAGCGTGGATAGCGGTGTCTTGGAATGAAAAAGTGTTCAAAGCCGATGCCGCCACTATCACATTTGACGTATTTGGTATAGGCTACGGCAGTCGCATCAAGTGCGATCGGATTTGAATTAGATTAGAGGAGTATTGGCGTGTCCAGGGAACTCATTGCAACACTGTTGGATTCATTTCATGTTGAAATCCCCTCATGGGGGTTTGCCGACACCGGTACCCGCTTTGGAAAATTCATGCAGGACGCCGCAGCTGTCACCGTAGATGAAAAAATGGCCGATGCCGGGCATGTGCACAAACTTTTAGGGGCTTGCCCCACCGTGGCCGTGCATGTGTTATGGGATTTCAAGCCCGGGCAGGCACCCGCAGATGTTGCCGCCCTTGCAGCGGCCAATGGTATTAAAATCGGATCCATTAACCCCAACGTGTTTCAGGACCAGCAGTATAAATGGGGCAGCCTGTGCAACCGCGACCCGGCCATCCGGCAGATGGCGGTTACACACATTAAGGATTCGGTCAAAATTGGCACGCAAACCGGCAGCAATCTGGTATCCCTGTGGCTGGCGGATGGCCTGAATTATCCCGGACAGTCAGATATTATTGCCCGCAAGAAATGGCTGACAGATGCGTTAAAAGCTGTGCACAACGCCATGCCGGCAGACATGACGCTGCTGGTGGAATACAAGCCTTTTGAGCCGGCGTTTTATGCCACGGACATTGCGGACTGGGGTATGGCTCTGCTGCTGGCGCAGTCGGCCGGTCCGCGGGCAAAAGTGCTGGTGGACACGGGCCATCATTATCAGGCGACGAACATAGAACAGATTGTCGCATGGCTGCTGGATGAAAACATGCTGGGCGGGTTCCATTTTAATGATCGCAAATATGCCGATGACGACCTGACAATCGGCTCCATAGACCCGTACCAGATATTCAGGATTTTTCATGAAATTCATAACCATCATTTCCGCACCGGGTCTCTGCCACCCATTGCGTATATGGTTGATCAGAGCCATAACCTGAAACCCAAAATTGAAGCCATGATTCAAACGGTGGACATGGCCCAGCAGCTATACATAAAAGCGGCACTGGTGGACCGAAAAAAGCTGGCCGCCGCCCAAGCCGCGGAAGACCTTGTAACCAGCGAAAACCTGCTGCGTGATGCCTATTTAACGGATGTGCGACCTATGCTGGCCGAATGGCGGGTAGCGCGGCATCTGCCGGCAAACCCGCTGGCGGCACATCGCGAAAGCGGGTATGAGAGGCGGATCGCAGCGGAGCGTAAAGCCAAACATGGAAATAAGGGCGGCGGCGGATATGCCTGATGCCGCGGCGCGCAACGGGCGGTTGCGACACGGCGGAAAATCCGCAATTGCCCTCTGTTAATTGTGGAGAATGAGCCATGGAATCCGCACCGGATATTTTGTCGGCCACACAACTGCTTACCCGCTGGACCTGGCTGTTTCTGGGCTGCCTGCTGGATGCGCTGGTATTTCTGGCTATTGGCATTGCGATGCTGGTCTACATGCCGCAGCATCATATTGCGGCGTTCTGGCTAACGGCCATCGGCGGGCTGGGGGCGGCGGCCTGCGCGGGCGCGGCAATGCATTGCCTGAACAAACTGGCGCTGGCCGGGCAGGACCCGCGGCGGAGCTGGATCGCATTTTTATCCAATCATCTTTTTTGCCGCGCGCTGGCGATAGTGCAATTTGCCACGTTTCTGGCGGCTCTGCTGGCAATCGCCATTCGGCTTCTTGGTTTTGATGTATCTGCACTGAAATTGTAAATGAAGGCTGACAATTTTTCCGCCAAAGGCGGTCACGCAGGATAATATTGACGCCAAGCGATCGCGTTACTCCGGGTTGGCGCTATACAATTCAACGGTCAGGCGGCGGCCTTGCGTTTTTCCCCGCCTTTAAGTCGGGTTTGCATGAACCGCAATATCTCTGTTGGGGAAAGCGGGTCCAATGACCAATCTGGCGATTTTTACCTGATTCAGCATCAGCTTTTCGCGCCGCGTTTCGTTTTGGCCGGTCTTCTGCTAAACTCTCGGCCAGTATGAAAGCCAAAGACACCGAAATGCTAACGTATAAACAGGCCGGAGTAGACATCGACGCCGGCGATACCATGGTGGACAACATCAAGCATTTGTGCGCCCGCACCTATGGGCCGCGTGTGCTTGGGAAATATGGCGCATTCGCCGGACTGTTCCGCCTGGATTTCAACGAAAAGCTTTTTGCCCGGAACTACAAGGAACCGGTGCTGATTGCCTGCACCGACGGCGTGGGAACAAAAATAAAAATCGCCGCACAAATGCGGAAATATGACACGGTCGGAATCGACCTTGTGGCCATGAACGTCAACGATCTGATCGTTCAGGGCGGCGAACCGCTATTCTTTCTGGATTATCTGGCGGTTCATAAGATTGACCCGGTTGTGACCACCGCGATGGTCAAAGGCATATCCGACGGCTGCCTGCAATCCGGGGCGGCATTGCTGGGCGGCGAAACCGCCGAGATGCCATCCGTCTATGCCCCTGGCGAATTCGACATGGCTGGCTTCGCGGTCGGCGTGGTTGAACGTGGCAATATGCTGGATGGCACAGGCGTGGCAGCCGGGGACAGTATTATTGGCCTTGCGAGCAGCGGCGTGCATTCCAACGGCTATGCCCTGGTTCGCAAGATATGCTTTGAAAAGCTCGGCCTTTCCACCAGTGAAAAGATTCCGGAATTCGGCCGAACACTGGGCGAAGAACTTCTGGAACCAACACGGATATATGTGAAATCCGTACTGGGTCTTCTGAAACAATACAAGGTTAAACGCGTCGTCAAGGCGATGAGCCACATCACCGGCAGCGGGCTGCCCGGAAATCTGCCGCGCGTGCTGCCCGACGGCATGATTGCGAAAATCAAACGGGATTCCTGGACAATACCACCCATCTTTCAGTTCCTGGCCCGGCACGGCCCGGTGGACCCCGAGGAAATGTTGAATGTGTTCAACATGGGCATCGGCTATGTGATTGTGGTAAGCCCTAATTCCACACGCGCGGTCATGGCTCACTTGCGAAGCCTTGGCGAAAAGCCATTTTTCATGGGTAAGGTCAAAAAGGCCCTGGGCGAAGCAAGAATTGAATGGTCTTAACCCATGTTTTTTTGCCACTAAATGGCTGACAAAAGATTGGCCGGTGCGTGCCATTTCCGGGCTTCGCCAAAAGTCGGACAGGATAATTGGATTCCCAGGTTTTCGGGCGAAGACCAAATATTTGCATCGCAATCTGACTTGGACGGACGAACAATGCCGATGCAAAGCCATCCT
>JAJZOA010000090.1 GCA_021852225.1 Planctomycetota bacterium | reverse complement strand
GAGTTCCAATGGCTTAACCGGCCTGTGGTGGATTTTGCCCGCGGTGGGATTGCTGCATGATCTGGGGCATCTGGGTTATTCCAGCAACTATCAAAATCGCCGCCAAGCCTGAACCGGGACACGAATCTGCGCTAATTAAACAATGATCAATGGTGCGCCGCCTGCCGGATATCATCAACTTTCTCACCGCCGGGGCGGAACTCGGCATCGCGATTGCCGCCGCGCCAGGCACCATCCAGCAAGCCACTAAATCCGCCGCCATTTCCATCGACTAATCACGTCCCCGCTTCGCTTTCGTGGCATTCTTTTTAATCCGCAGCCTGTCCCTATTATTTTCTGAAGGAAAAAATCTATTGCAATTCCGACATATTTTTCAACGACGCAATCAGCGGCGGCAAATCGGCCTGTACTGTGTCCCAAAGCAAATCCCAATCAATCACGTCATATCCGTGAATCAAGCGGTTTCGCATACCAATAATCTGCGGCCATGGGATGTTCGGATACCGCTGCCTTGTCGCCGTGGAAACCCGACTGGCGGCCTCGCCCACGACTTCCACCAGCCGTGTCACGGCTAACTGCGTGACACGGCTTCCCCCAAATTCGTCGCGAGTGCCACCAGCAAGTAGCTCGACAGCTTCATTGGCGTGATTGAGCATGTCCCGCAGACTCACCCGATCATCACGCATGTTCATAGTGAACCTCCGCCGAACTTAACACTTCATCGCGGAAGAGGGGGTTAAGGCCCTTGACCGTGTGTATCTCGACGCGGTGCCCCAGAATTCGGCTCAAGTCGATTTCCATCCCCGCCAGCGCGATCAGCCCCACACGCGTGCCAGGCTCGAATTCCATCAGCACATCGACATCGCTTTGGGCGGTAAAATCATCGCGCAGGACTGAACCGAAGAAAGCCATTCGGCGAACGGCATGACGATGGCACCACTGTTTCAATGCCGCATCCGGCACTTCAATGCGTGTACTCATGCGTATAAGCTCCCTAGAACCGTTGTAAAAACCCCTAATGCCCAACCCACCAAGTCCGCCTCAGGCCCACCGTGCCAATCCGCAGCGAGCCTTTTGCCAGTTCTTATACCAAGCCGTGGCCACGGCGCAAATCATAAACGATGCCGCGTTATGCCGCCAATTGTACCTTTGCGGCACGCTAACTCGGCACGAAAAATGGGATTCTGGCCAATGGCCGTCACCCTTGAATTCCACTTATACCGACCGCGGAAATCGGCTGACATTCATGTTGACGTCAGGTAAATGATATTCGTAAGATGAACCGAGTCCGCCGCGCGGTGCGCCGGGAGAACGATCCATCCCAGCGCGCCCGGAATCAACTCCTTTCTCAAATTGCACAGATTTCCCGGCCTGTAACCTGTCCCCAATCCCCAGTAACCTCGGCAGCAAGCCGTGGTAGTGAAGTTGTTCATCCAGTGCGACCATAATGCCGTCCAAACTGCCGATTCCAAGCTGGCAGATGCTGCGGCCTCCCAAGTATCACAACTTCAACCGTTTTACCGCCGCACCAAGGAATCCACCTGCCACCGCCAGACCGATTTCCGATCCAGCCACACCATAACCCGCAGCATAGTCTGACTCCCGATTAATTGGGAAAAAACTTGGGTAAGCGTAGAAAAGCGGAGGACGGCCACAGCGCCGGTGCATTCCGGTTTCCGAAATTCCTTTACATCCTTCAGCCGTTGTTACCATACGCACGATTTCCCAAAACCTCGAATCGCCGTTCAACGCTCCCCGGCCGCCGCAACCTCGCCGCGCGCCAGGTACCGTTCGCATTCGACAATGGGGTTCTCCAGCGCGAAGCAACGCCGCATCCATTGGCGGCACTGCTCTTCGGATCCGTTGGCGCGCTGACGGACGCCGAAATAAAACAGGGAATTGACCAAGTGCCGCCGCTTTAATTAATTCTTATTCGCCTCGTCCGCCGCCGCGTCCACTTGCCCGACACCGCAGGCCTCTTTCAGCACTTCTTCCTCAGATCTTTCGCCCAACGCAAACAGCGCCAGCGGTCCCGGCCAATATTGTATGCGCGATTTCCCCGCCAGCTTTCGCAGGTATTTCAGGGCATGCTCGCTGGCTCCCGCGTCCGGGGCGATGATTCCAGCGCACCAGAGCAAAACACCCTGCTCAACTCCGCCCCTGGTCACCAAAACAGATTGAGCCGTCAAGAATCCCATCAACGGACTGCGTGAAGGTTCGTATGGCATCCGCCCGCCTTCCCAGCAGCCATTCGGCGGTACCTATCAATGTCAGGTATGGCTGCGTTTCGCCCTTGAGCTTCTCGCATGCTTCGGCGTTGGCCATGCGAAAACATGTTATCGCTTCCTCAAATCGGCCTAGGCACAAACAGGCCCTAGCGTATCCCCCTGGCGCGCCGCGCACAGGGTCTCCCTTTTTGGCGTAGTCCGTATACGCGGCGGCGGCATCGGCGTACCTGTGCGATTGCAGCAGGTCCAAAGGAGTCATTGTCTTAGAATCCATCATATACATTCCCGTTCTGATCATACCGGGTATGACATGTTTCAGGTTGATTGGTTGTGTGAAAGCGAGTTCCGTTTTGCGCAGGGAATTTGTTTTGCTTATGCCACTGGGTACGGGACGAACTGAATTCGGTCAATCGCATAATTTGTTCGTAGTTAAACAGCGGGCATGGATCAGGGCCGATCAGTTCGGGGCCGGTCGAAAATGAGTACGGGCTTCAAGTCCGCCGTCGTATCTGACCACCCCACGGGCAACACTCGGTTGAGCTTCGAGCTCGAAGAGGTAATTGCCGTCGGGCCTGTTTTTAGATCGCCCGTCTGGCCGACCAACGAAGTCACGCCCCGGTTCTCCGAAGCGGCTTCAACGGCCACGGGTCCTGATCTCCCGGCGTGCCGGGACCTGCTGAAAGGAGTATATCATGAGTTTTCCAAATCCCAATGCGCCGTCGATGCTTGAGCCGACGCTCGCGGCCGCCCTGGCCGGGCCGGTGGAAAGCCGATCCAGCGCCGGCGAAGCGATCAGTCGTTGCGCACGTTTTGTCGGCTTGGACGTACACAGGAAGACCATGGTGGCCTGGGACAGCCCATCCGAATTTTTGATCCGTGGCCATTGATCCGTTATCAGCGAGGTTCACCACTGAGGCGGCTGAGGTAGAGAAGGACGGAGGGGGATTTCAACGGACAACGATCGATGAACAAACTATCGGGGATTTTGACATCCGGGTCCGTAGTCAAAGGTTGTCGGTCGTCCTCCCATTACCTCCCCCACCTCCCTGTGCAATCCGCCCGTCGTATCCGTGCCATCGGTGTGGTTCCGTGGTTTCGCGGGTTATTGGCAATCAGACCGCACATGGGACGACGCCGATTTCCCGGCGATACACGGTCAGGCCTCCATGCGCACACAAAGCATACACAACATCCGGTGTTTCACCAGGCCACCCTTCGCCAGGCCACGCAAACCGGTCCCGGCGAGGTGGGGGCGATTGTGCCATGAGCAAATTCGAGAAACTTATCGGGCGACGTCTGCGGGCGTTGCCGCCCGGAAGGCCTCTCCAAGATACAGCAGCCTGATTCGCAAGGGTACCGCGCATCGCACATCCCGGATTGAATGGGCGGCTGTCCCCCGGATCCTGTCCAAGTATCTCTTACTCTTTACCCCGCCAGAACGCACATTCCGATGTGGCCGCCAAAACCCTGCCCTATCGTGATGCTGCGGGCCGACTGCGAAATGCCCTGGCCTGTCGGCAGCGTGCCGTGCTGATGACACATTGCGGAAATCACCAGGCCAACCAATCCTGACGCCCCCAGTGAATGGCCAAGCCAGCGTTTATGGGAAAAAACCGCTGACTTCGCCCCGCACGCCCGACCAATGGCGGATAATTCGACTTGATCATGCTGTGTGCCGGCGGCATGGGCGTGAACAAAGGCGACTTCTTTGCCCGCAGCGCACGCTCTTAGCCCGCGCGCCAGAGAATTGCCGGCCGCGTCAATGGCCAGTAAATGCGTTGCATCTGCCGCCAGCAGGCAATTTTCCACTTCCACGCCTCCGGCATCACCGGCCTGAAGGCACACCGCCGCAGCCGCCTCACTGATAAAAAAACCACTGCCGGACTGATCAAAGGGCCGACAGTGCCGATGGCCGTTTTGATCGGGGGATGCAAAAACGCCTAAATTTTCAAAACTATGCTCGAACAGCGGATGAATCGACGCATCTGCCGCGACGATAATCGCCCGCTTAAATTCTCCCCGACTAATTCCATGGTACGCACGGTGCATGGCCACCAATGATCCGGCACATGCCGCAACATGGGTTTGCACCGGCCCACCGGGATTTATTATTTTTGTCAGCACCGTTTGCAAGGCCGCCGGGCCCAGCGCCACGTGCCAAGCAAGATTTTCCGATAGTTGCTCCCCGACATGCTGCGCCGCGCACGCGTCCAACAGTCGCAATATTGGCCCTTTGCTGGTGGCAACAAACAATGCGGTATCGCCCTGGGAACAAACTTCCGCGTTCCATTCGGCTGTGGCCAAAGCTTGCAGACATGCAAACACTCCAAGTTCAATGGAGCGGTCAAGTTGATCCGGAATGATGAAATATTGTGCCAAGCCATCCGCACCCGACGCTGCCGGAACCTTCACCCCTTCTGTGCATAAGTCGGGATATGCCAAACCCAATATTCCGGCGTCCGCCGCGGCCTGATTGCGCAGGTGCGTTATCACCTCTTGGCAGATTATCCCGCGGTCGGCCAGCCGCTGATCAGCTCTGATTGCCGCCCACAACGTTTCCGGCGTGTGCCCCAGCGGCGTCACCGCAGCCATTGATTGAATACCAACACGCGTCTTCACAAGGGGCTAAAGATAGTTGTACCGCCCATGGCCCGCAAGTGGCATCCGCAAATTGCTGATTAAGCGCGAATCGCCGTCGTGGAAAATGTTTGCCCGCCGCCCCCGGCAATTTCACGACCGGCGTGGCCATATTTCCGGGCAGGCGGCGAAATTGACGGCATAAATGCCGGCGCTAAGAGAATGCTTGGCCTTGGAAACTCGCATCGCAGAGGCCCGCCCGAATTTATTGCCACGCCCACGACTGCGGGGCCTGTGACAGTTTTTGCAGCGCAACGGCGGCGGCCTCCGAGGTTACAGGTTACAGGCCAGTTGCGAATATCAACTTGCCCTAGATGTCCAAGTTAGCGGGTCAACTTGCCCAAGATGCGCAAGTTGAGCAAAGCGTTGATATTAGCGGGTTTGGTTCAAGTTGCCCCAGATGCCCAAGATGTTTTCGAGGCCCCTACGGGGCTAGGAGTTAACCTAACTTCCTGTTCGTTTCTCAAAAAACCCTGAAAAAGCGTTGTTTTAGGCGAGAATGTAGCAAGTAATATTTGATGTATAAAATGATAATGTG
>JAJZOA010000260.1 GCA_021852225.1 Planctomycetota bacterium | reverse complement strand
ACAGTGGGGACGAATGGGTGGGTGTCAGGTTTAATTACGAAACAGCCTGTTCATAAGACAGAAACACCGGCGTGTGACGGCTGCCGCACCAAAGTGAATGCCGACCGGAGCCGAAATGGTTCTCTGGTCGATCCGGATGAAACTGAGTTTTGCCCGGTCAGCGGTGTCGCAGATCAGCCCGCCAGTTTGGTTACGGTAACTTTTTTGATGAAATACGGCCCGGACGTAATATTAAAATTATAAGCCCAGCAGCTTACAAATTGGTCGTCCGTCATTTTCCATTTGACTGTATGCCAACCTCCACCCGCCGGAATATTGCAGGCACCGGCGTTCTTGTCTGCCCAGCCCCAGCTTGCGGGCGATTCATAATGAAGGACAATCGCAGCCGGTTGACTGGGGGCGGCGCGGCGTACGAGAGCCGTTATTTCAATTGGCTCGCGGGTATAAGACAAAAAATTAGGATCCACTTCGAAGGTAATTCCACCGGGAATATTCCCGGAGCGGGCGGAACCGCCGTATGCCGCCGTTTGTTTTATCAGGGCACGGGCGGCCACCAAATGAAGGCCCTTCTGGATAATGGCTTTACCCAGTGAGACTGAAACCGTTCTGGCATGGGTGAAATTGCCGTTCCATGGGAACTGTTTGAATTTATCAGCAATCGCCAGTTTTACCAGTCCGCCCGGAACGCCGATAATTAAAATCGGGGATTGTGTAAGCCGGCAGCTTGTGGCCCGCGTGACATGGCCTGTTAACGGGTGCACTATTTCTACAGTTGAATCAAACGAAAGGCGGCTCGCGGCGCGATTTTGTGCCCAGGCGGACAGGACCGTGTAGCGGGCACCCTGAAATACGAATCCGTTATTATGTGCAGAAAGGGGAACCCACCCAAGATAAACAGGATGCTGCCCCAGGTACCTGATCAGTTGGGCCATAGCCGTATAGGCGGGACGCCGGTTGCCCTTTCGGGTCAGGAGTCCCATCGGGCCGCTATCGCCATCCATGCCTTCGAACCAATTGATGCATGTGGCTCCTTCGGCGATGCCCATGGTGTAAGCTTGCACCAGAGCGCGGGCCTGGATGGCTGGGTCCGGATGGGCATTGTAGCCCACTTCTGTAAACCAGATGGGCACCCCTGCTCTTGAAGGGTCTACCGCCCTTAGCATTTTCCGAACCGTTGGGATAATGTGCATATAAACAGAGTCTTCATTATTGGTGATGGCGTTTGCCAGAACTTCGTAAGGGTGAAGAGTGATGTAATCAAAATGATTTTTGCCACCCGCGGCGATGACCTGCTGCAGATAATTTATATCAACAGATTTTGCCGCCATTCCAATTTTGCAATTTGGATCAACCTTTTTTGCCGCGCGATATGCGCTAATCAGAATTCGCGCGTAGTCGGCTGCAGTCTGATGTCTGCCGGTGCCGTTGGGCGGTTCGTTCCAAACCTCCCAGTACTTTATCCGCCCATGCATTTGCGTGACGGTTCGCGTCACATAATTGGACCAGGCTCGCAAATTATGGACGGGCAGCGTACCAGGGGCATCTTGGGTATCACCGGGAGGAATGCCGTACAGCAGGCCGCCAGACACGATCTGGTGGCCGGCCAGATAGGAAAACTCCTTGGGATTGCAATAGCGGAGTTGGTGAATGCCGATTGCCTCCATTTGGGGGGTCCACTTTGAAAGCGCGCGAATCGACGCCCCGTTTTCGTGATCACTTCCGATTCCGAACGGACTGATTCCGGGAAACGTGGTGGCCGTTAAACCCGGTGGTCCGGCGGTGGCGTATGCAGGTAAATGGCCAAAAATCGCTGCCAGTGTCGCGCAGGCGGTCGCTATTCTTTTGGCCCGTTTAAGGAATTGCAACATCCGGTATTTTATCATCGCTTTTCCTTTACCATTCTTTGCAACCAGCGGGCGGGTAATGATGGGGCACGATTAGAGAACGATCCGTTACCGCAGATATTTCAGCATTATACATTATCCGTACATTATATTTTTGCTCAAACGGTCTGAATATAAATCCGCGATGCTTTGCTTCCAGAGCGGTTTATGTTGAATCGCTTAAAGACGAAAAGCATTTTCAGGAGACGGGTATGCGTCCACATTCTTTCATCGCGTTGTGTGCCCTGGCTGCGGTTTCCGCCGTCGGGCTGGTTTCACCGGTAAAGGCCAATCCGACCGTGGCAGCGGGTTATAGTCTGACTGCTTTTGCATCGCCATTTGCCGATGCCGGACTTAATCAGACCAATGTAGCCGGCACCGCGCCCGTGACACCAATGGTTTCATCGCCGGATGATATTGCTATCAGCGGCGGTAACGTATTTATTGGCTGGGGCAACAATGTTCCAGGAGATGGCGGCAATGGCGGTTTGAGCACACTTGCGGAATACAATTTGAACGGCACGCTGGAAAAGTCGTTCAATATTCAGGGGCATCTGGAGGGCATTGCGGTGGATCCGGCAACCGGATTGGTCTACACAGATCAAAACGAAGATGGCAACTCTTCCATGACGATTGTGAACACTGTCACCGGTAGTCAGGCTCGATTTGGCTATCCGAATCCATCCGCACATGGCGGCGGCTTTGACGGTCTGCAATTGCTGAATGGAAATCTGTATGCCAGCGCCTCAAGTCCGAATACTGTGAACGTAAGTCCAAGCAACCCCAATGGCACAAATGTCAGCCCGCTCATTTATCAGGTCACGGCCAATACGGCCAACTACCCATATAACGCGATTCCGACGGGAATTGTAAATGGCAATGCCCAGGCCACGAATCTGAATAATGGCCAAACGGTGACCATGAACAATTTTGATCCGGATTCCCTGAACGTCACACCATCGGGCAGTCTGATTGTAACCAATGAAAGCGGTGCCCAGCTTACCATTGTGAGCAATCCGGGTGCGACCAGCCAGAGCGTGGGCGTGCTGAATCTGACCAATACCGTCACCGGTGTCGCCGCCAGTGTGGATGACACTGGTTTTGCCACCAGCGCCAACGGCTCCCTGCTTTTTGCCGATGGCAAGACGAATGTCGTTTATGCCCTGACGGCCATTGGCGGTTTTTCCGCTGATCAGGCCTTTTCATCAGACAAAACCAATCACACTCTGGATGCCCTTAACTTTTCCACCGGCGCGTTGACACCCATTGTGACCGGATTGGGCAGTCCGGCGGGTATTGCGTTCAGCAATACGCCGGTCGGAACGCCGGAACCCGCTTCGCTGCTGACATTTGCCGCGGGTGGCGCAATTCTACTGCTGGCGCGGCGGCGAATGAACGCGGCACGATAATCGTGCGACGATTTGATGTGTGCATCGGTATCCAGTTCCACCATTGAAATGTGGATTCTGATTGATGCACACTTTTGCGGCTATGCGGCCGCGAGATCAAGCCCGACAAGTCCATTCAAAAACCAAAGGCCCCACCAATGCATTGCGCTGGTGGGGCTTTTTTCGATTGATGTGGTCGCAAGAACGCCATCCATACATGGCAATGAACGCGGAAGAGTTCGGTCAGGCCGGTTTGGCCGTGTCGGCGGCTATGTTGTCAAACGCCTGACGAATGGCCGCACGTTCCGCTGGCGATAGCGTGATGGCCATGGCACCGGCGTTGTGTTTGGCCTGTTCCGGATTGCGCGCTCCGACGATGGCGGCTGTTACGCCTGGTTCCATAAATGTCCAATTGATGACCAGTTGAGCAAAGCTTGCTTTATGCTGGTCCGCGATCGGTCGGATCGTTTCCAATGCGGCCAGAACGCGCTGCCGATTTTCCCGGGAAAAAAGTTTATGCCGCGACCGATGGTCGCCAGCCGGAAATTGCCGATCCGGTCCCACGTTACCCGTTAAAAGTCCGCGTTCCATTGGGGAATAGACTATGACGCCGATATTTTCCTTGCGACAGAAAGGCAGAATTTCAGTTTCTATGCCGCGTTGGAGAAGACTGTACGGGGGTTGCAGGCTGGCAAGCTGGCCCACCGCCTTGGCTTTGTGCATCCAAGCGGCATCGTAATTGCTGACGCCAATAGCGCGGGCTTTTCCCTGTTTTCTAAGTGATTCCATGGCACCAAAAGATTCCTCTACCGGCGTCGATACGTCCGGCCAGTGAATCTGATAAAGGTCAATGTAGTCGGTTTTCAGTCGCTTTAAACTGTTTTCGCATTCGTAGACAATGCTGTGGGCGCGAGCGTTTTTACGGATGATCAAATCCCGGCCATTGGTATCTTTCTGCGGCCAAGGATCGGAACCTTCCCCCTTCGGGTCATCCCAGCGCATGCCGCACTTGGTGGCAATGACTACCTTATCGCGTGATATTCCTGTCAGAGCCTTGCCCACAAGTTCTTCGCTGTAACCCATGCCATAAATCGCGGCGGTGTCCAGCGTGTTAGCGCCGGCATCGATGGATGCACGAATTGCTGCGATTGATTCCGATTCTTCATTGCCACCCCACATCCATCCGCCAATTGCCCAAGCACCAAAAATAACAGGGGATACGGAAACCGATGAGGAACCCAGCTGACGGGATTTTATCATTCGTTCAACTCCTGCGTAGAAAATCTTTCAACATCGCTTAAATGGTAGGGCTGTTCTAACGGAATTTCCAAGTGGCCGCAATTATGAGTCGTATCGTATCCGCTGGTAACCACTGACCCGTGTAAAAAAGGACACCAGTAAGCCAGGCAACATCTTTGTGCGCACAATGGATGAAACATGCGTATTGTACGCTTCACAATTTTCGGCTAATCTTTTTCAACTGCGGGCGAATGCATGGAAGTCGCCTTTGGAATAATAACGCGTATTGCATTGCGAGGAACCCAACTGATGAATCCGCTGAATCTTAAACCCGCTTCCGAAAATGCGCTGGACCTTTTGAGTCTCGGCGAATGTATGATCCGCCTGTCGCCGCCGGGGCACGGTCGAATTGAGTTTTCCAATCTTTTGGAGGTCTGGGTTGGCGGTGGCGAATACAACGTCGCCTACGCGCTGTCGCGTCTGGGATTAAAAACCGGCTTTTCATCCCGCCTGGTGGATAACCCCGTTGGGCGTATTATTCTAAACCACGCGCGCAGCGCGGGAATGGATATTTCCGGAGTTGCTGTGGCGGAATATGACGGTGTGGGCAAGCGCGACCGGATCGGCTTGAATTTTACCGAGGTCGGAACCGGGGTTCGTGCCTCGGTCACCATGTATGACCGTGGCCACTCTGCGGCCATGAATATGGCTCCCGGCATGGTGGATTTTAAGAAACTCCTGGCGCGGTCGGTGCGTTGGCTGCATACCGGCGGCATATTCACCTCTCTGTCCGACGGTACGGCCGGCGTAGTGGCCGATGCGTTAAAGGCAGCCAAAGAAGCCGGAACCTGCGTTTCCTACGACTTGAATTTTCGGGCAAAACTCTGGTCCAGCAAGCAGGCGCAGGCGGTCACAAAAAATCTGGTGC
>JAJZOA010000036.1 GCA_021852225.1 Planctomycetota bacterium | reverse complement strand
GCCGGGGGGCCGAAAATGGAAACCCCAAGTCGCATCGGGCAGGCGTGATACGCGGCCGGCAGGTCGGCGGTGGAATTCACCGCACAGAGACTGATGATCGGACACATATAATCGGCGTGACCGATTGGATCGTGCATTGAAACGTTCGACAGGATCAGCGGACCAATAATATATGGACCATCCAGCCGACCATTGATAATTTTCGCGCCGTTTTCCATGGCCGCAATAATTTTTGGCAAAACTGCATCGGCGACGGCGGCGGGAACGGGCCGGAGGTCTGTGCCTGCCATTTCAGCAATCAATTGCACGTGCAATTCCCGCATCTGGGCGGTTGCCGCCAGCACTCGGCGTGGCGCCATGCATGTGGCCCCGCCATTGAGTACCATTGAAAAGCGAATGGCCCTGGCGACAAGAGTTATATCCGCACCCGGCAGGACGATGACCGCATCGGATCCGGAAAGCTCCATGACGCTGGGAATGGCCAAAGGTGCGAGTGCGGCAAGCACCGCGGTACCGGCCTGGCGAGATCCGGTAAAACAGACTTTATCGACTCCGGCATTCACGGCGCTGTAAACCGAGGAAATGTCTTCAGGCAAGACCTGAACGAGTTGACACTCGATTCCAATTTGACCCAGCAGTTTCACAAATTGCTGGATCGCCGGCCCGCCCCCGTGGCCCGGTTTCACCAGAACCGCATTGCCCGCCACCAGTGCTGAAAGAATCTGTACCCCTGGCAGATACAGTGGGTAATTCCGAGGTCCAATCACCAGCACCAGTCCCAGCGGGCGGCGCTGAATTCGCACGCTGGCGCGTCCCAAAAGAAATCCTGGCAGAAACCGATGGTCGCGGGGCTTTTGTTCCGCCAATATTTGCACTGCGCGCCGCGACAGATATTCCGCAGCCGCAGCCAGTGGCATGATCTCGGCGGCAATCGTGTCGGCATCTGTGCGAAAGGGAATGTGGGCACACGCCTTGATCAGGCCCTGCACCACCGCATGGTTGGCGGAACCGGCAGTGCCGGCCAGCAATGCCGGCAGCCGCCCCACGACAGCCGCGCGACCTGCCACGCCCAGGTCAAGCCATTTTTTCCGGGCAACGCGAGCAGCCGCGGCACCGGCCGCAATATCCCCATCGGATTGCGGAAAACCCGTCGGTGGGGGGCAAGTCGAATTCATTCCAAATGGAAGGGTCATACGACAGTCTCACAATAGCGCGGGGGCCGACCCGCACCAGCACGGCCGGCGCGGGAGTGGCCCTGCGCGCGGCCTTATGCGGGGCATGTGACAGCCGGGGTACACGCGCCGCTTTGTTCCGGCGACCCTGCCGTCGGGCGGAGTGGCATTTTCGCCGCCAGACTTCGCCAGGCATCTGCATATCCTAAATCTTCCAGCAGCAGACGGGAGGTTATTTTGGCGGATTCAAATATCACCGGCAGCCCGCTGCCCGGATGCGTTCCGCCGCCCACCAGATACACGCCGCCCAGATCTTCGAACCGATTGTGTGGCCGCAGATTCAACATTTGAGTGAGCGTATGGGCCAGATTAAATGTCGCTCCGCGATAGATGGACATTTTTTCTTCCCAGTCGGCGGGCGTGCAGACCTGTTTCACCCGTATGCGCTGCTCAATATCCTTCAGGCCCAGGTCGCCCAGCCGACGGAGTACGCGGCGTTCAAAGGCGTCTTTTTCCACAGCCCAGTTGATATTTTCATGTTGATGGGAAACCGGCACCAGCACATACAGCGTGGAACAACCGGCTGGTGCCAGAGATGGATCCGTCAGACAGGCGTTTTGCACATACATCGACGGGCGATCGGTAAGCCGATGGGCTTGGTCAATGTCATGCAGATTCCCGCGGTAATCTTCCGCAAGCAGAATATTATGATGGGCCAGATCGCTGATTTTTCCTTCGATTCCAAGATAAAGCATAAAAGTGGAACAGGAAAAGCGGCTGGAGGCGATTTTTTTGTCGGTCCACCGGCGACGCAATGCGTCGGGCACAAGGTGCGTCATTGCATGCGCAAAATCCGCGTTCACCACCACCGCATCAGCCGAATGACTGCCGCCCGCCGTGCGCGCACCGACAGCTCGGTTACCGCGGAAAATAATTTCCTCTACTGGCTCGTTGAGCCGCAATTCCACGCCCATTTCGGTGGCAATTCCCGCCATTCGTTCGCTGATGCGCGCACAACCGCCGTATGGATGGAAAACGCCATATTCATATTCAAGAAAAGAAAGGATGGAAAACAGGCCCGGACAACGAAACGGCGACATTCCAAGATACTTCGATTGAAAACTGAAGGCCAGTCGGATTCGTGGATCGGCAAAATAACGTTTGAGTTCCTGATCCAGCGAATTCCATGGCCGCAACGCCGGCAGCAGCCGAGCCATGCGCATATTCACCACGTCGTGCCACGATTCGAACGGATTTTCAAGACAGGGTGTGAATTCGGCGAGTTTGCGGCGGTTGTCATCCATAAAACGGGGAAGATTTTCCGCGTCGCGCGGCGCAATTGCCGCAATCTCCCGTTGCATCCGTGGCAGGTCCGCGGTGGCATTAATGCGGCCGACACCCTCAAAAATCAGGCGGTATTGCGGATCCAGACGCGCCATGGGCGCTTCGTGCCATAAATTTCGGCCAGCGGCCGAAAAAATGTCCTCCAATACGCGCGGATAAAGAAAAAAAGTCGGGCCGACATCAAACCGGAATCCATCTGTTTCAATAGCGCTGGTGCGGCCACCCGGTCGTTTGCTCTTTTCCAGAACGGTCACCTGCACTCCGGCGGCGGCCAGCAGGATTGCCGTTGAAAGACCACCCGGTCCGGCACCAATGACCACCACACTTTTGGCTAAACCCATCCGCATCCATCTCCTGTAGAAACCTTGCGATGCACAACTGTCGATTATAGGCAGGCATGTTTCCGCTGGTAACGCGGGGCACCATTCAACCCGCCACGGCATTATCGGAACCGGTCCGCCAAATATCCGGCCGGATGTAAGCATCCTGCCGCGCGTGCGGCGGGTCACATTTACTTTGGTTCAGGGGCTTTACTGCCCATAACAGCATTTCCTTGGTACTATTGCCTGACATGTGAAGGTTGAGGTACGAACCACAGGGGTTTTGCATGACGGCGGAAAAAGGGGGCTTTGACCTGGCGGAGGTTGTTTCAGTGATGAGCCAATACGACATTGGCCTGATTGAAACAGTTGAACCCTTTAATCGCGGATCACGCCAGTCGCCTAAAATGAAAATCCATTCTGACCGCGGGGAATTTTTGCTTAAGCGCCGCGCCCGCGGCAAGCACGATCTGGACATGGTAACCTTCGCCCACGGCCTGCAGTTGCATCTTGCCCGCCAGCAGTTTCCATTGCCGCATCTGATCGGATCGCGCATGGACAACAATTCCATGGTGCTGCGGGGGACAGATGTGTACGAGCTGTTTGAATTTATTTCTGGCGGCGCGTTTGATTTCACGAAGGACAGCACCTTTCAGGGTGGCCGCACGCTGGCGTTGTTCCATAAACTTGCGCAGAACTATCAGCCCCAGACACAGATCGTGCCGCGGGTGACTTATCATGCGCATCCGGATATTGACAGAGCCTTTCACAACGTGTTTATTCTTCTGGAGAAAGATACGAAACTGGATGACGCGCAACAGGCTCAGTGCAGCGCCGAACTCCAAACGCTGCGCGCACTTTACGCCCAGGCCGCCGCGCAGGCGTCCGCGGCCGGCTTGGAAACCTGGCCCATAGGGCTGGTGCATTGTGATTTTCATCCGGGCAATTGCCTGTTCACTGGCCAGCATGTTTCCGCGGTTATAGATTACGACAGTTGCTATCTGTTTCCCCATATTATTGATACAGCCAATGCGGCCCTGCAATTTTCCATCCGTATTGGTCATGGCGACCCGCGCGCCTGGAATGTGTCGCTGAACACCAGCCGTCTTCATGCGTTTATTACCGGCTATGAAACCATTCGTACACTAAGTCAGGCGGAATTGAACATATTGCCCGACCTGATGATTGAAAGCCTGATATGCGAGGTCATGCTGGGACTTAGCAACCGCGGCCAACTGCGCCATTTTGGTCCACCTGCGTGGCTTTTTGCGGTGCACGCTAAGGTGGCGTGGATTCAGGAATATCGCGACCGTCTGATGCACGCTATTGGTTCGGGCGGCGGTCCGATCGAACAGCCGGACCAGTAGTTTGGCGGCAGGCTCGCCGGTATTTGTGCGCGTCCGAGTTGTACATTGCCGCTTTATTATTTATGGCTTTTGAAAGTGTCTCCATCGCCATTTTCCCCAAGGCGTTTTCCGGATTGACACGCCGGATTGCGCCAATATGCTGAAACAATTGTGTTGCATCGATGGTAATAGAATAAATTCTTGCGGCCACCGGTTTAAGCACGTCGGTTTGAGTGACATTTAATCCGTTCGGTAAAGGTAGAGCGTTTTAAGGTCCCGCAAATCGCCGATGTCCGCAAGGGTGCCAACCCGCGGCTTCCACAACAACCAAACACGCCAATTGACTGCGGGGCATTTTTTAAAATCGGTACCGGCAAAGCTTCACCCGCCTTGAACGAATCGTTTCACTTGAATACTGGGGCTCGGTGCTTCAAGTTTTTCTTCCGTATGGGCGGCGGGCGATTCGCTGTTTTTCCTTGCGTTGGGGATGGTAGAGGGGTATAAACAGGGCATTGCAAATGGGTATGCCGGGTTCGCGGTTTGATGATTTTGGTTCAAACGGGGCCATAAAATGGTCAGGAATGCGGATAGCATAGAAAACGCGATTGGTCCCAAGTGGCCGGGCGGGCGATATGCGCGTGGGTTTGGCGGAACGGACGAGCCACAGAGATCACAGAGGACACAAAGTGTTAGTTGCGACTGCGGGCGCGATGTGTCTTGGCAGGCTGGAAAATCTGTGGAGCGCCGGACCGCAGACATCCTGTCTGCCCGTCGTCCTCGCGATACCTCCAATTCCTCCTGTGCGAATGAAATAATTTACTGCGGCTACCGCTTTGATCCAGAAACACAGCTTTATTATGTCCGCAATCGGACGTATAGCCCGGTTCTTGGCCGTTGGATTCAGCGCGATCCGATTGGATATGACGGCGGGATTAATTTGTATGGGTATGTGGGGGATCACCCGGTGGCGGCCACCGATCCGACGGGCAATATCTGGCAATGGGTGCACGACATCTGGGATTTCTTCACGGGAGTTACGCCCGGCGGAGAGTCCGTCGAAGGGGCTGAGGCGAACTCGGAGCTAGCCAGCAAAGGTGGGTGGTGCCTCCCGGCGCACCTTCGTCGGGAGCATGATCTGTGCTTAGAAACTATCTCAAAACGGTGTATCGATGCTGGCGGCGATACCACAATAATCCGCAGGCCAATTGAATGATGCCAAGGTAGTTGGATGACTTTTTCGCGTACCGTACCAGAATGCCCCGGCAT
>JAJZOA010000257.1 GCA_021852225.1 Planctomycetota bacterium | reverse complement strand
ATTCTTGTAACCGTTCACGGGCAAAAGTGGCGGAATAAGCAGGAAATCGCCACTTTTCACCTCGATGGTACTGTTTTTCGTGATTTTCACACGGCATGAACTCCAGCTTCCACCTTATTTCTTTGATTTTTCGATGTTGTTGGCCCTTGAACGGTTACGTTCCGGATTTGGGTCAAAACAGATAACCGTTTTAGGTACGGCGGTCTTGAAACTGGCCCCGCCGGACGCAATTCGCAACGGCCGCTGTTACCACGCGAAATACATTCCGTTCTGTTCGTAATGCACCCGCATTTGTGACAGAGGCCGCCAGACCACCGCACCGTCGTTGTACAGATCGTGCGCACCCTGGGGGAGATAATTATTATCAGCGGACTCAACGTGGTTCGACGCCGGTATCGTGGGGTCACGGTTGGAGCCGAATGCGGTTCTACCGGCGGTTCCGGCAGCGTCGGTCATAATGGCCACATCGGAGGCCAGGAGGGCACCGGGGTTGGACTGCGGCGTCATGGCGGGCATGTGTACGGTATCGATATTGTAATAATTCCACTGGGAAAAATTGACCAGGTAGCCGCCCGGACCTGATTTGTGGAGCCGCAGACGGTCAATGGCCAGCAAATCGTAGGCATAGCTGTATCCTTGCGGCTTGTTGCGATGGTCTACGGTGTTTCTGGCCGTGCCGCGATCCACCCAGTAGCAGTATCCGGCATGAAAGTCCCAATCCGTCAGGAAACCCTGCGCATTGTAAAATCCAGCCGGTATTTCGTTGGCCATGCTGATGTAGCCGGGCTGGGTGGAAAAAATCATGGCTATCCCTTTTGCCGTTGGTGATAGGATGCCGGGCCGCAGATGGGTCATATCATCGTATGGCCCGCCATAGCCGGGGATCACGCCGAAGGAACTGTAATAAAGCATCGCCAGTCCCCAGGCGGGAATGGTGACGGATCCTTGCATCGGGTATTCGCTGGGAGGTCGGAATCCGCCCATGGGGTAGGTGAAAGCACAGTTCAATGGATAATGGCCGCCGTTTTCGTTGGTATATTCCTGCAAAGCAATGCCAATCTGTCGAAGGTTGGAGGCACACTGAATCCGTGCCGCAGCATTCCATGCCATGGCCAGTGCGGGCAGCAACAGAGCCATCAGGATGGCAATAATCGAAATGGTCACCAGGATTTCGGTGAGCGTGAACGCCGGCGGCCATGGCGGCGGACTTAATGATCGATGATCAATGATCAATGGGCCGGTCTCGATGCGCCGGAATGCCTTTAAAAAATAAAGAGTTCCTCTTTTTTGATCATTAATCAGTGATCTGGGATCCACGATCATTGTCTCGCCTTCCGGATTCTCGCCATGTCCATTTTTCATAATTCGTTCCTCATCGCGAGCGGCTCATCAAACCTATTTTATTCATTGAACAATGTTTGCTACTCTTTGTATCGCGCCAATGCCACCTGCAGTTACATAACCATGTGCCCTTATGTTCATCCATTGCGGATTCATAGCCGAATGACCCACCGCCACACGACGTACAATTCCGTCACGCAATGCCACGACAATCGGTGTAGTGGCGAACCATTCGTGACTGGAATCCAGTGTTCCATGCCGGGCCAGGCGTGAATTAAACAATCCCGGCGGCACTGGATTTTGTGGATTTGACGGCACACGGACAAAGGCGACATGCGGTGTTTGGCCCGACATCGCTTCGCGCTGCGCCAGCGCTTCATATACCGGAATCGTCCGGCGGCATTCCTCACAACTGGCATGATAGAACATGACAATCCACTGGCCATGAGCCAAGCGTTGGCTTAAAGACATTTTATGCGCTCCATCCATCCGGGGTTGTAGTCCGGTGATTCCTGTGTCATCGACATCCTGTCGAAGATCCCCGGTCCACTGTAACTTGGCCGCCTCATGTTGTAGCCCGGTCGCCCCCGGCCGACAAGATACAGATACAATATCTGCCAGCACCGGCAGCCGATGGCCAAGCCAATGGTCCGGTTCCAGAATGACCAATTTTCCGGCATGAGCGGTAGCCAAACCGTTGGCGGCGGAAACAACTTTCGGATGCACCATGGCCGCCGCAAAGCCAACCGCCAAGACGACTGCCGCCGCGGCGGCCACCGGCCACTTCTTTTGCGCCCACCGGGAAGGCTCGGCGTTTCCCGTCCCGTGTTTGCCAACGAATGTCAGCATCAGCACCAGAGAAACATCGAGAATAAATGTGTACCAGGGATTAACATGCACCTGGCCGAAGCAGCCGCAGGAAGTTCTTCCGGAAACGGCCTCATATAACGCATAACATCCGAAAACGCTGAAGCAGCCAATCGCCACCCGCCGCGAGGCGATTGGTAACGCGCCACTGATCAGCCACAGGCCGAAGAAAGTTTCCCAGGCGATCAGCACGGGTTCCAGGCCGGGAAAATGTTGCAGTTCGTACGGGGGGATTGGCGATTGTAAATATTGCCACGATTTTAAGGCGGCGGAGAGGAGCAATATCGCGCCGACGGCGATGCAAAATACCCGGTGGAAACGCCCTCGATATAGGCTCACGATATTTCCGACCACGCACCCCGGCGTGCCGCCCGGATTTTGCACGCACCGGACCCCTCCGGCAGGTGCTTTGGCCTGGTTGGTGTCGAGGCGGACGTCCATCATTTCTTCCCCCCTTTTCCGAGGACGTAGACTAAATAATCCACACGGAATTGATATTGCGAATCACCGTATCTCGCTGTTACTAAAAAACGGCCTGTGGACCTGCCTTGGGTACCTGCCGCGTGGAACGTGGCCCGTAGGCCCTTGCCGCCGCCAGTGACCGCCACCACGGCATGGCACGGATCGGTCGATGTCGCGGAAAGAATCCTGCCTTTCCCTATCTGACCCGTCGCGCTGGTGACGAGTTGGAGATGCTTGATAACGGTTGAGTCGTACGGAACGGCACCGAAAAATATGCTGTCCGGCTCGATGCTCACCGGCCCCCGCACCATGAAATTTACAGGTTGAGAATAATGGTACGGCAGTTCCTTGCCACCACGATAGAACGAAAACCGCAGCTGGTAGGACTGAGATCCTAAAATAGTAAGTCCCCTTGGAATCAGGGACAGCATCCACGAATCTCTGCCAATTGGTCGAACTTTCGCGGCCAGCCTTGGGTCGCTGGTGGAGCACCGCAACGTATCCCAATGGGGGGGATAGGTGCCGCGCGTTATGGAAACTTGGAATGGCTTTGGTTTTGCACCGACTGATAATGTGCCGATGTCCAAGTAATACGGTTCGCCGCTGTTATCCTGTGTACCGCGGATACGAATGAGTCGCCGGACGGTGTACCGGACCAAGTATCGTCGCACCAGAGGAGCGGCTTTCATAGTTCCCATCAAGGTAACCGTGACCAGTTCAGGGCCCGTCCACGGGCGGGTGGCAATTTGGAGAGTCAGGATACTGGCCGCTCCCGCTCGTATGGTTTGCGGTTGCAACGTGCTTTGCAGACATCCGCACGATGTCATTATTTGTGTAAAGTGCATGGTTTGTGAGCCAGTATTGCGGATTACTACCCGGCGCTGCAATATCTGCCCAGGCAACTGAGAACCGAGATCGATGGTAATGGACGCGGTACTATCGACATTAGATCGCCACTGTTGTTGAACGGCGCGATTTAATGCCAGACATATACCCAAAAATAGAAGGATAACCCCCAATACAAAAGTTCCAATGGTGGCGAATCGGACTGAAATCGGGCCACGCGGAACATGTTGACTTTCGTTTACCATGAAAGAAAATCCTTCAGAAAAGCGTTGATAATCGACTTATTTTGACCATCCTGGGGGCTGATGTTTTGACTTAACTTGTATGGTCGTGCTATTGCCGTGCTTCACTACAGTCACAAAGCTGGCCAGTTTATAACTGATCCTGAACGTTCCCGGCGGGATCGGCTGGTTTAGAACGAGTTGAGTAACCTTGGTTTGGCTAATGCCGGGGCCCTTCCAAGGACCGTAGTTGGGTTCCATCGCCACCAATTCGAATGCAACCGGTAAGTATATTATCCGCCCGGAACGAAGCCTGAAGGCGCGGTAGATAACATGAACGAGCCGGGCATTCATTCCGCTCTTTCCTAGCGTGGAAGCCATCCAGCCTGTTACAAGTGGATGCGACCACGACCCCTTACGAAGTGTAAATTTCACGCGAGCGGGGACCATTTTAAACGACCCCAAAAGGCATCCGTGGAAAGTACCGGCGGTATTGGTTCTCCCACAATCCCGCACTGCCAAGCAGCGGTCAATGACGGACTTTGGATCACGCGCGAAACGTGCGAAGTTCACCCAGAGGTTCCACATAGCGGGGTGGTGAGGTGGAGGGGGCGCTAGTGGCACCAAAGGTTCCAAGATGGGGTTGTCCATCAATTCATCGCCAGCCGTCGGATGACTTTGCCGGATAACCAGTTCGCCGGTGACCCGGTCCAGACTGTAAAGGTGCTTTCCGTTGTCGGCCATTATGCAGTCGAATTTCGCTTGAGGAATCGATTGCCTAAAAACAATACGGTATTTACTTCCCGCTCCCCAGAAACTGTACCGGATATTGCCAACCTGTCTCCTGCCCCCGACCGTCGTTACTGTGAAGCGGCTGGAGGCTTCAAGGTGAATCGTCTTAATATGCGTATATTGTGCGGCCTGCCAAAGTAAGGCCATCGCAGCATCCCCAGGGCGGGCGCTAGCAGAGACCGCGTAGCCACCGAAGGCAAGCGCAAGGGTGGCGACGGCTGTGAGCTGGTATAATTTCCACATATTGTGCACTCCTCTTTGAGTCGTTGGCTGCAGCACAGACCGCTGGGCAGCTTGGAATGAGACCGCCAGTTCTTCATGTCTACTGGCTGCATGGCGTTGGTCGGCCCGGACCGCACGGAACATCGCCCAAAGGTGTAGCTTGGTCCCCACACCCTTCTCCGGGGATGGAGCCACCGCTGTAATTGACCAACGTCGTTGAATCGAAGGACAGTCCCATGCAAGGGTATGTTGGATTACAGGTCGGGTTCGCTATGTAAGGGCATGGAGGATTTTCAGTCAGCGGCACCGGATTCGGATTGGCCAGTTGCGCCAACAGCGTACCGCCGACGCCCATCATCAGTCCTGCGACACAGACTGCCGCAGCCATGATCATCCTCTTCCCGCCTCGACCATTGAACCGATTGTGAATTTTACTGAACATGAGAGTTCTCCTTAAATAGAACCAACTACGTCATGGATTCCGGTACACCCGGAATCCGAAACATCTTCAACCATCCTGCCGGCAAGCCCGGCTATCGCTCGCCTGCGGTACCTTTTCCGCGACTGGCTCGCCGCCGCTGCGCGGGACACATCACTTGCCGACTCCCACGAACATCACCTTCACCGGTTTATTCCACTGCTTGAATCGCAACATCAGCGTTGCGGAGATGAACCCCTTGCCGACAGGTTCGGCTTTAACATCCAGCGCCGGTTTACCATCCATCAGGGTGTTTGACGGGATCACT
>JAJZOA010000148.1 GCA_021852225.1 Planctomycetota bacterium | reverse complement strand
GTGAATACCCAAGCCAATGATCGCCCGGCGGAAGCCTGCCGTCCATTGGATATCGATGCGCAGGGCACAGTCATAGCCGAAGGCGGCGGCGTTCTTGTAATTGAGGAACTGAAGAGTGCGCTGGGGCGCAACGCGGAAATTTATTGTGAAATCGCCGGCCTTGGGGAATCAAGCTCTGCCCAGAAAGTCTGTCAGGCCGACCCAACCGGTGAAGCCCTGGTGGTGGCGATGCACAAGGCGATGGCCAAGGCTGGAATTTCCGCCGATGCTGTGGATATGGTCATCCCATCCGGCTACGGCATTCCGGCTTATGATCAGGCCGATGCCGCGGCCATTCGCGCGGTATTCGGCGCCAGAACACCTTTTGTGTCTCCCATCCGCGGCGGCGTCGGCGATTGCGGTGCGGGAAGTCAGGCGTTGGACCTTGTGGCGGCGGCACTGGCCATCGACGAACAAAAGTTGTTCCCCGTGGTAAACAACAACCACCCCATTGCGGGATTGAATGTTCCGCATGAACGGCGCGACGACGCGAACCTTCGCCATGTGATGGTCCTGTCAACTTCCATGGCGGGACAAAATTCCGTGGTGGTCTTCCGTAAAACGGGTCTGCAGGAAGTCTGACCGGAATCAGCACTGGGCGGTTGACAGAATGGACCGGCCGAAGACACAACAAATGGAGAAGCTAATATGCAACAACGTGTCGTCATTACAGGAATGGGTTGGGTCACGCCGCTGGGACGCAATCTGGATGAGGTCTGGCGCGGCCTGCTGGCGGGCCAAAGCGGCATCGCGCCGACGACCTTGTTTGACGCACAGTCATTTCCCACCACTTTTGCCGCGGAAGTAAAACATTACAGTTTTCCTCCGGATCTTGCCGCCACCGGCCGCCATACCCATGCGGCGCGGGCCACGCTTTTTGCGCTGGACGCGGCGCGACAGGCCTGGCTGCAGGCGGGCCTGGGAAACGCCGGCACCCACGAAAACAATATCAACCCTTATGATGTGGGAGTATATCTTGGTGGGGGCGAAAGCCCGGTGGAATTCGACGCGTTCACCCGCACGGCACTGGCCGCATGGGACCCGGCAACCCGATCGCTGAACATGCCCGAATGGGGCACTCGCTCTATGAAGACCTTTCATGCCATGCGTGAAATTGAACAGGAACCCTCCATGCCGATCGCACATTTGAGCATGGAATTTAATGCCCGCGGACCGGCCATGAACTGCCTGACCGCATGCGCGGCTTCCACACAGGCGCTGGGCGAAGCCATGGAAATTATCCGGCAGGGAGATGCCAAAATCATGATATCCGGTGGTGCGCATTCCATGATCCATCCGTTCGGCGTAACGGGTTTTAATCGCCTGACGGCCCTTTCCACTTTTAACGACAATCCGCGGCGCGCCTGCCGCCCGTTTGACGCCACCCGCAGTGGATTCGTGATTGGTGAAGGAGCCGGCATTCTTATCCTGGAAAGTCTGGATCACGCCAAAGCCCGCGGCGCCACCATTCTGGCCGAAGTGGTTGGTTATGGCAGTTCTGCCGATGCATACCGTGTTACCGACCAGCATCCGGAGGGGCGAGGGGCAGTCGTAGCCATTAACGAAGCGCTGAAAGACGCTGGCCTCGCGCCGACGGATATTGATTATATCAATGCCCATGGAACCGGCACAAAGGAAAATGATTCAACTGAAACCTTGGCAATTAAAAAGGCTTTCGGCGACCGCGCCCGACAAATTCCAATCAGCAGTATCAAAAGCATGATGGGCCACCTGATAGCGGCCGCCGGTGCCGTGGAAGCCATTACCTGCGTGCTGGCTCTGCGCGATCAGATTCTTCCCCCCACCGCGAATTACAGTGTGCCGGATCCAGAATGTGACCTGGATTACGTTCCCAACACGGCGCGCCATGCGAAGGTCAAGGTGGCCATGTCCAACAGCTTTGGCTTCGGCGGCCAGAACGATACGTTAATTTTGCGGCAATTTGACGGGAATTAACTCATATTGCATTGCGGATGAATCAACTCTGTTCGTTTTGATCACCGTGCCCGTCAGACAGCGACCGTTTCGCCCGCCTGGACCGGCCTGACCAATACCATTCGACCATGACAAAACTTTGGACAATCACCCTTTTTTACGGTATGTTCTCGGATAATAATATCAGGATGCTTAAGGTTTATTACAGGACACTTTTATCATGCAAACACAGACCGCCGCTCCGAAACCATCATCGAATCATTCGACCGAATCGCTGGCCGCGCTGGCACGGCAGCTTCGCATTGATTCCATCCGCTGCACAACCGCCGCGGGTTCGGGCCATCCGACTTCATCCATGTCTGCCGCAGAACTTATGGCCGTGCTGATGGTGGAACATCTGCGTTTTGACTGGTCTACGCCGCATCACCCCAACAACGACCGGCTGATTTTTTCCAAGGGCCATGCGTGCCCGCTGCTGTATTCGATGTATAAGGCCGCCGGCATTATTTCCGACGCCGAACTTCTGCGTCTAAGGAAAATTGACAGCCCATTGCAGGGGCACCCGAATCCGCACGTCCTTAAATGGGTGGACGTGGCCACCGGCTCGCTGGGGCAGGGCCTGCCGATCGGTGTGGGCATGGCACTGAACGCCAAGAACGTGGACCATCTTCCCTACCGTGTGTGGGTACTGCTGGGCGACAGCGAAATGGCGGAAGGCTCCGTCTGGGAAGCGTTTGATAAAGCCTCGTATTACAAGCTGAATAATCTGATTGCGATCATTGATATGAATCGCCTTGGCCAGCGCGGCGAAACCGACCTTGGATGGCATGGCGAAATTTATGCGGCCCGTGCCCGCGCCTTCGGCTGGCACGCCATTGAAATTGACGGCCAGGACATCAGCCAGGTTCAAAAGGCCTACAAAGAAGCGCTTGCCCAGACAGACCGCCCCACCGTCATTATCGCGAAAACTCAAAAGGGCAGTGGCGTTTCATTTCTGGCCAATAAGGATGGCTGGCACGGCAAAGCTCTTTCCGCAGATGAAGAGAAAAAAGCCATCGCCGAACTGGGCACACCAACTAACCTGGTGTTTCAAACACAGAAGCCAGAGAATCTTCAGCCCACCGGCTGGGACCCGGCTGCAACGCTGACACTGCCAACGTATGCACTTGGCGGCAAGGAAGCGGCTCGCAAGGCCTATGGCGATGCGATTACCGCTTTGGGCCACGCCGACCCCACCATTGTGGCAATGGACGCGGAAGTCAGTAATTCAACTCATGCTGACGAATTCAAGAAGGCCCATCCCGGCCGATTTTTTGAAATGTTTATTGCCGAACAGCAACTGGTATCAGCAGCCGTTGGCTTTGGCGTGCTCGGCAAAAAAGCATTTGCCTCCACCTTCGCGGCATTTTTCTCGCGAGCCTATGACCAGATTCGCATGGCCGCGATTTCCAACGCCACCATTCGCCTGGCCGGATCGCATCCGGGAGTAAGCATCGGTCAGGATGGCCCTTCGCAAATGGCTCTGGAAGATATTGCGATGATGCGAAGCGTTTTTGAAAGTACAGTATTCTATCCATCCGACGCGAATCAGACAGTGAAGCTTGTGGCTCTGATGGCTGGAGTTAACGGCATTTCCTACATCCGCACCACACGCGAAAAACTTCCGATTATTTACAGTCCGGACGAGCAATTCAAAATCGGCGGCTGCAAAGTGATTCGCCAGTCGGCGCAAGATCGTCTGACCGTGATCGGGGCGGGAATCACGTTACATGAGGCCATCAAGGCGGCCGACGCGCTCGCCAAAGAAGGCATTGCCATTCGCGTCATCGATTTGTATTCCGTCAAACCGGTCGACCATCAGACTTTGGCCAAAGCCGCCAGCGAAACCAACAATAAATTCATTGTGGTGGAAGACCACTGGGAAGAGGGCGGCCTGGGAGATGCCGTGCTCGATGCCTTTGCGCAATCGGCTAATCGCCCGCTGGTGGTGAAACTGGCTGTCCGGAAAATGCCCGGCAGCGGCAGCCCGGCCGAATTGATGGCGGCTGCCGGAATTGATGCCGCCCATATTGTGGCCGCCGCCAAAAAGATGGCCTGATCGCCAGACGACCCGCACCGGCGGCCCCATTGGTTACAACCAGCCGCGAATCAACACGTCCGGCCCCAGACGCTCTGTTTCCCAACGGGAAATGTGGTGTGCGCTCGCCAATGGAATGGTGGCCGCAGACTCTACTGCATGACGGGCCAATGCGTCACCCAGAACAATAGGTGCAATAAAAACCCAGGTCTCATCTATCAGGCCATCACGCAACAGCGACGCAATTAAGCGAGGCCCCCCTTCCACCAGAATATTGGTGCAGCCCATGCGGGCCAGGCGGCCAAGAACGGATCGCAGCGCCAGGGAACCAGCTTTGCGTCTGGCCGCGGGCATAAGCTGTATACCAGCTTTTTGCAATAATTTTTGACGCGACACAGCCGCACGATTCAGATTATTCCCATGCACCAGCAACACGGGGAATTGGCCGCATGTTCGAACCAGATTGGATTCCAGCGGCAGACGGCATTCGCTGTCCAGCACCACCCGAAGAGCTATGCGATCAAGCATGCGCATTTTCACCGGTCGCGCCGTCAGAAGCGGATCATCTGCCAAAGCCGTTCCAATGCCGACCATAATCGCATCCACCCGGCTGCGCAGGGCGTGCACACGCTGCCGTGAAAGATCGCCGCTGATCCATTTTGAGCGGCCGTGGCGATCCGCAATACAGCCGTCCAAACTTTGGGCCCACTTGGCAATGACATACGGTTGTTTGCGGGTAATCCATTTTATAAAGGGACGGTTGAGTTCCACGGCCTGATCCCGGCAGACATTCCGCGCCACGTTAATTCCCGCCCGCGCCAGCGCTGCCAGCCCCTTGCCGCAAACCTTTGGATTGGGATCGAGCATCGCCGCAACCACACGACTGATTCCCGCCGTTATAATCGCTTTGGTGCATGGCCCGGTTTTGCCGGTATGGCAGCATGGCTCAAGAGTGACATACAGGGTTCCGCCGCGAGCCTTATTTCCGGCCTTTTTCAGCACCTCGATTTCCGCGTGAGGTCCGCCAAAACGCTGGTGCCAGCCACGTGCGATGACGCGGCCATTTTTAACCAGAACCGCCCCGACCATCGGATTAGGTTCCACCGCTCCGCGCCCAAGTCGGGCCTGCCGCAGGGCGATCCGCATAAAGCGATGGTCGGATGAATCACCGAAGGCGGCCTTGATGGTCACAACAAAATCCTTGCGAAACAGGTATTGAGCCGCCGCAGACATCGTTTGGCTCTGTCGGCAACTCGTACCATCATATTATGGCGCAGCCCCCCTGGATTCACCAGCCAGGAATCGCTCTGGGCAGGAATATGAATATTAAACCACAAATTGACAAAGGTGTTCCGCCCAATCCGGCTCGGCTGTTTCATTCCAGACCTGTTCTATTGTTCTGGTGGGGACGGATTGCCTGCCGCCGCGGCGGCGCGGTTGGGCACCGCGATATGATGGAGCG
>JAJZOA010000080.1 GCA_021852225.1 Planctomycetota bacterium | reverse complement strand
CACTAAGTTAAGCCATAAGAATATATAGATCAATGACTTGCGCGAAAGCAGGCCTCCTGTAATAATGGTGTTGTTGAATGCACCCTTATTTTACAGGAGGCCATGGATGGCTACGTTCGCACTCGCTTTATCCAATGTTCGCACTGGCTTGGATCATCATCTCATACCCGAACGCATCAATCAACTGGCGTTGGATGAAAACCTTCCCTTTCGTCACACGACGCTCTCGCCGGGAAATACGCTCAAACTTTTTGTCCAACAGGTCGCCCATGGCAATGTGGCATGTACCGCAGTGCGACATCTGGCCGGAATAGAATTCACCGATTCCGCCTGGTGTCAAGCTCGACAGCGCCTGCCGTTGGAACTGATTCAACGTGTGCATCGCGGAATCATTGACCAGGCGAGAAATGCCTTAAATTCCACCGATGACATCGGTGGGGACGATGGATATCGCTGGCGTGGACATCGCCTCTTTGTACTTGATGGTTCCAGCGATTCCATGCCTGACACGCCGCAGTTGCGGAAACACTATGGAGTTCCTTCGGGATGTCGTGCAGGCTTGGGCTTCCCCACTTCCCATCTTTTGATGATGATGGATCATCGCAGCGGCCTACTGGTGGATTGCATTGATGCCCCCATGGTAACGTCGGACATGGCCCTGACCCCGCCCATGCATCGGCACATGGAAGCTGGTGATATTGCTTTAGCGGATATAGCTTTCGCGGGATGGGGGCATTTAGCGCTGATTACCGAAGCCAAATTGCACGCGATAATGCCCATGCACCATCGCCGCGCGGCCGAGTTTGTGCCCCGGCTTAAAAGCCCGCGCGCACGGGAGAGGAAGGCCGCCCGGAACAAGGGAAAGCCGCACTCCGCCATCCTCAGAAAATTAGGCCACGACGATCAATTGGTTGTGCATTTCAAACCGTCGCAAAAGCCGGCTTGGATTGATGATGGGACATGGGCCAAACTTCCCGACACCATCACCTTGCGAGAGATTCGCCGCACCGTCAAACGTGAGGGCTATCGCCCCATTACCGTGTGTATTGTCACAACGCTCTTGGATCCGCATGCTTATCCTGCTGACGAACTCATTGAACTACGGCTCTCACGATGGATGATAGAAACGAACATTCGCCACCTGAAAATCACACTGCGCATGGATGTACTCAAGTGCAAGACCCTTGATGGGGTGCGTAAGGAAAGGCTGATATTTCTATTGGTATACAACCTTATCCGCATCATCATGTTGCAGGCGGCGCGACGGCAGGGTGTCAACGTCAATCGTCTGAGCTTTGCTGATACCCTCGCATGGATACGCCATGGTGATCTGCATCATTGTCCGCCCTTAATCGTCAACCCTATACGTTCCGGCCGATTGGAACCGCGTGTACTCAAACGCCCCAAAAAGCAGTTCCCCTATATGACCAAACCACGGGCCGTACTCAAAGCACAACTCTTTGAAAAATATGGCGATTTGGCTTAACTTAGTGGCATTAAGCTACGTCCCCGTTTCGCCCTCCCTCGCTTCAAATTAAAATTCAACGACCAGTCTTTCCTCTCCTTCATTCACTTCGCCCGCTTCCCCGCCGTGCAAAACTGCGCAAAACCAACGAGCACCCGACCGCGATACAACCTGCAATCGCCGCATAGACAAGCCCCCATAATGCAATAAACGCGATCCCCACGCCGAAATCCCCCAAAAACTCCGTCGACGGCGGAAGCAGTGAATGCGAATATGAAATGACAGGCCCATAAGCCAGATCGAATACCTGCGTCACGCTCCTCTGGGCTGTCGCTGGAAGGATCGAAGTGACCGTGAAAACGCAAACCTGCACTGCCGCCGCAACCCAGAACGCCGTCATGAAAATCGAAAACCTTGTGGTGTAACTATTATTCTTCATTACAACCTCCTCGGAATGGTAATATTAAACGGCTGTCGGTTCAAATTAGGGCCGAGCGGTGGTAGTTGGACATGATTCGACTGGGGAGCTACCGCACTGCCGCAGGGGATGCATTGGTGCGGCGCATTCGTCGCTACCACACCGAACCGCCAAGCGTGTATACCCAAATAATTGCGCAACGATGCTGATGATGCATCGAAATCGTATCCCAGAGAGACGGCGTCGTGGTTTCCCTGAGTCTGGGGGCCCGCATTTGCGCCCGCCGCCACTATCGACCACGTTCACCTTTATAACGGTTACGTACGAACACGCCGGTTCGCCAAATCCGGAAGAACCGCGCCCTGCACCAATGGCCACAGCGGCGCCCCCGCAAGCCCGCACATTATCAGGCTACCCTTGCACAGGCCGCGTGACCGTTTTATATTGCGCACCAATCAGTAGCGTTTTGCACCTGTCCAAAGGAAAAGATATGAAACGTTTAATCCCCGCCCGCACGGCAGCATTTGTATTGGCTATATCATTGATAATACTTTGTCTGCCACAAATCGGTCACGCCGCCGCGGCCGGCACGGTTGGTGCCGGTGTGCCCCCCTTTCATGTGCGGCCTGGTTACAGGGTGACGTTAGCCGCCAAGGGGTTGCGAAACGCTCGCTTTCTCTGTTTTGGTCCGCACGGAACGCTGTTTGTGAGCGAGCCGGCAATCGGCAAAATTGTCGCGTTGCGCGATCCAGATATACATGGTCTTTTTCAAAAGCGCGATACATTTATTTCAGGCTACCGAACCGTGCAGGGAATGGTGTATCGCAAAGGATGGCTCTGGTTTACCGTCAGCGGCGGAATTTACCGCGCAAAAGATGATGGCAAACCGGGAAAGGCCACAAAAATAGTCAAAGTGCTTGGTGGCCTGCCCCATGGCGGTGGCCACTGGTGGCGAAGCCTGTGCATTCGGCACGGACACTTTTATACCAGCATCGGCGACCCGGCGAATTTTTCTGATCAAATTAAGACCGACCGGTGCAAAATCTGGGAATACAACCTGAATGGGACCGGTCGAAAGCTTTTCTGTTCTGGTCTGCGAAATACCGAAAAGCTGCTTTTCCGGCCAGGAACCGATCAACTCTGGGGATGCGATGAAGGCAGTGATCAGATCGGGATTCCGCTCGGGGAAACCTGGCAGATGCACGCGATTACAAATAATAATCCACCGGACGAATTTAACCATTATGTGCGCGGCGCATTTTATGGTCAGCCGTTCATTACCGGCAATGACATGCCCCGCTATGAATACGTGAAGCAGTATTTTAAAACGGGCCATCCGAATCTGCCCAAATGGGCCGCCATGTGTACGATACCGGCGTGGGATTTCGGTGCCCACTGGTCTACCGTGAGTTTCTGCTTTCTGCGGGGGAATTATTTTCCAGGTCAGGCTGGAAATGCCATTATCTGCTGTCACGGTTCATGGGACAGCATTCCGCTGGTCGGCTATCGGCTGCAAATGGTTCTATTTGATAAATGGACGGGCAAACCATATGGATCAAAATTAATCGTATCCACCATGCATTCTGACCATAAAAGTTTCATGGCCCGGCCGGTGGATTGTGCCCAGGCTCCGGATGGAACGCTTGTGTTCAGTTCCGATTCCAACGGGTGCGTGTATCGTCTCAAATGGGTTGGCAAGACCGCAAAATAGCTGATTCAGCCACAGAAAGAAATTCGGCAAACCGCAATTTTTGACTGGCAGCCTCTTTAATGCCGGAAATGACGTTCGCCGGTAAGCACCAGCGCCACTTTATGCTGGTCGCACAGGTCAATTGTTTCCTGATCGCGCTTTGAACCGCCCGGTTGAATGATTGCCCGCACACCTGCGCTGATCAGCAGTTGCGGGCCATCGGCAAATGGGAAAAAAGCGTCTGATGCGGCAACCGATTGCGGCAGTTTCCCGGCATGGCCATTCTGACGGGCCAATTCCACCGCCAAACGGCAGCTTGTGACACGGCTCATCTGTCCGGCACCCGCGGCCAGCAACTGCCCACCCGCCGCCAGAGCTATGGCATTGCTTTTCACGTGCTTGCAGGCCAGCCAGACAAATTCCATATCCGCCCACTGTGCATCTGTTGGCGCAACTTTGGAAACCACGCGACAGGCTTCCTTATTGAATCCGCGCATATCCGTCTCTTGCACCAGCATCCCACCCGCCACACTTCGGAAATCTAACCTGTGGGCAGGAACCGCATTTGCCGGTCCGGTGGCAAGCAGCCGACAATCCGCCCAGCGGCTTTGCAGCATGGCCAGTGCCGCGGGCTGGAAATCGGGCGCAATCAGAACCTCTAAAAATCGCTTGCCCTGAACAATGCTTTGGGCGGTCGGAACATCCACCGACCGGTTCAAAGCCACAATGCCGCCGAAAGCCGCTATCGGATCGCCGGCGTAAGCCAGATCAAATGCTTCCGCCGGGGAATCTGCGGTGGCACAGCCACAGGGGTTGGCATGTTTAATAACAGCCGCGGCCGGCCTGGTGAACTCGCGCACCAGCCCCAGGGCGGCGTCCGCGTCCAGCAGGTTAATCCAGGAAAGTTCCTTACCATGCAATTGTCTGGCGGCGGCAACGCCTTCTGGCGGCCGCGATGCCGCGTAGAAAGCTCCGCGCTGATGCGGGTTTTCACCATAGCGCAATAACTGAACGCGGCTTAAATCCGCGATTAACTGCGGAGTCAGGCCTGCAAGCTCGGCGGATTCCGGATTCTTGGATGCAAAATAATGCCGCGATATATACGCATGAATCGCCGCGTCATATTGTGCCGTGCGACCGAAAGCCCACATGGCCAGATCCAGGCGAAACGCATGGGTTGTGCCCCCCTTGTGGGCACGCATGATATTCAGCAATTTTTCATATTGAATCGGATCCGTGACGACGGCCACACTGCGATGGTTTTTGGAAGCGGATCGAACCATTGCCGGACCGCCAATATCAATATTTTCAACCGCATGATCAAACGGGCACGCGGGATCGGCGGTAACTTTTTCAAACGGATACAAATTCACCACCAGCAGATCAATCGGTGAGATGCCATGGTTCCGCATCGCCTGCTGATGTGACGGAGCGTCGCGCAGCGCCAGAAGTCCACCATGCACGGCCGGATGGAGGGTTTTAACCCGGCCATCCATCATTTCCGGAAAGCCGGTCAGATCCGCCACATCGCGGACGGGCAAACCCGCCTCCTGAATCGCCCGTGCGGTACCACCCGTTGAAACAAGCTCCACATTAAATTCCCGCACCAGCGCGGTCGCAAGCTCCACCAGGCCAGATTTGTCAGAAAGGCTTAAAAGGGCGCGGCGAACAGGCACAATGTCGGGGGAATCCATCGTTAATATCCGTTATTAAAGTAACAGGCGGGAATGTCCCGGAAAGTCGAACAGGCGCCAAGTATTCGGCGATTGGCCGCAATTCTGGCCAAGTGACGGCAGGCAGCATTGTCGAAGCGCAAAACATTTGCCGGGCGATGCGCTTATGAATTGTGCGGTATCACTCCGACACGGCAACGTATTGCAGGCAAGCCGTTGGGATGCCGCACAGTTGTCGAGCGGGTTACCACTGCCGTCGAGGTTTAATTGCCGCGACACGACCATACTTAGACGCAACAAAAATTGTCGGCGTGGTCGCGTTGTATGCGAAAAATTTTGCGCCGTTTAATACCGCACTATCCGTAACCCGGCCGGAGCCAATGTTGATCATCTTCAGATTACCTGAAACGGTGGACGCATAAATTGTGGCACCCTTCCGCGCGACAATGCGCGCAACGCCCGGTACCGGGCCCCACAGAATTTTTCCATTGCTGGAATTCAGGCTGAATAAGCCCTTTCCGCCGGTGATGATAAGCAGCTTCTTTCCGGAGATTCCCGCACGGTGCGCCAAGATACCAGGCAAATGCCGTACCCATGGTGAAACACCGGATTGGGGGTCCACGGCGTAAAGATTATTATCCAGACAGGGAACAAAGGCCAGAGAATCATTGGCCGTAAGCGGGGCACGAATGCCGCCTTCCAGGGTGCGCTTCCAGCCATGATTTCCGTCAGTCGGAATACGGCCCCAAAGATAGCCGAGCCGCGAACCAAATATAACCGTGGAACTCGCCACCACCGGCGTGGAAATATAGGAGTCGCCCGGCGAATCTTCCGTCCATTCAGGAAAGAAAGGCGGAACGGCGGAAAGGGCATTGAACCCTTCGTTCAGCGAACCAATCAGCAGGCGGCTTCCCGGTATCAGCACCGGATATGTGCCGGGTGGAAAAGGCAGTTTGGCCTGGGTTTGGGTAGCGCCTGTGCGCGTATTAAGGTAGTGGGCCGCGCTGCTGGAAAGGACAATAATCTGGTGCGGGCCGGAAACGACCGGTCGCGATATTGCCGCATTCATGCCATGAATCTGCCGTGTCCAGCGGACTGTGCCGTTAGATGCGTCAATGGCCACGATGTAGCTCTTGCTGGTAAGTACATACACCATATCTCCGACGTGCCAGAGATTCACGACATGGTCACGATTGGATGACGAGAGTCCGATGGGCGTCTGCCAGCGCAACTGCAGGTTCGCCGCGCTGGAGGTGGCCCGCGAAAGAAGCGGCACCGCATAGGCTTTACCCGTTGCCGCCCGACAAACCGCGGATGCCAGCAGCACCACGGCAATACACGCAACCCCGGAAAACCACCGTGGCATAACACTTCTGGCATTGGAACGCTTCATTGAACACTCCTCGCAGCATGAACGTATGTATACGACCGAACGTTTCTGGCCGGCATCCGTGCGGGCCAACGCACCCTTGCTCGCACCCTTCATGATACGCCGCTATCTTACGGTTGTTAGCGGCAGGGTCAACAATGGCATCCGCGCCATGGAAGACTTTTCCATCAGCGGGTATCATAACCGAAGTTTTCGGACCCGGATAGGATTCCGACCGCCCGTCAGGCGGCTCGCTTTGGCGACGCCGATTCGCGGAAAATGTGTCGCCCGTGCATAAAGGAAAGTCATTTATGGCCAATCATACGCAACTCTCCACGCGATTCATCGCCCGTCCCACGCGCTTATTGCTGGCCGCAGCGGCAGTCGTTTCAGCTACGGTGGGCCGCAATCCGGTGTGTCATGCGGCTCCAGCCACAGCGCCAGCTGCGCCAGCTAATCTGCTTAATTTGCCCTATTCGGTCACGCCGGCCTATGTCAGCAAGGGAAAGCCCGCGCTGGCGGTCATTAACGGAGAACGGTTAAGTGAAAAGAAATTCATTAACTCGCTGATTCTGCTTAATGGTGTCCCGCTGTTTCAGAAGTGGATGCAATTGACGCTCCTTAAACAGGCCTGCGACAAAGCCGGTCTGATGGTTGGGCCTGCGCAGGTTCAGGACCAGTTGGATATCGCTATAAATTCGCTCGCCGCGGACAATGTTCCGGTCAATGAACGCCTGCCCGTTCTGGCCAAACTGCTCGCCCAGCGCGGCGAAAATCTACTGACCTTCAAAATGGATCTTGAACGCAATGCCTACATTCTGGCCCTGGCGCATGGGCACGTTCATGTTACGGAAAAGGAAATTAAGCTGGCTTATGAAGTTAAGCTTGGCCCCAAAATTGAAGTTCGGGACATCGTGGTTAAGAATTTTGAGGACGCGGCCACCGTGCGCCATCTGATTATGGATAAGCATATCAGCGCCGCCGTGGTTGCAGCCAAATACAGCGTGGACCGACAGACCGCTGTCAAGGGCGGCCTGGAACTGATTCCGATTAAAGATTCAACGCTGCCATCGCTGTTTCTAAGTACGGCTCGTGAATTGCGCAAAGGGCATTTGTCGCCGGCAATTCCGCTGGGCAATGCGTATCATTTGCTGTGGCTGGTCAAGAAAATTCCCGCCAGCAAGATTCCGCTGTCCAAAGTGCACGACGCGCTGAAGGCGGATCTGACCCGCACGCTGGAACTCCAGTGGGGTCGCCGCGAGCTAGCCCGCCTTATGCTGGCCGCCAAGGTCAAAATTGACAATCCGACGCTGGATCGCGAATGGTCCCAGATTCAGGAAGCGTATCAGGAACAGCAGAGGCTGATGCAGGATGAAGAAAAAAATGCCGGCGGAACGGTAGCCACACAGCCCGCACCCGCGCCCGCGAAATAGGCCGCTTCACGCAGACCGATTGCCGGCACGTCCGGCGAACGGCTATTTTTCTGTGAATCGGCCAGTACGCGCGGTCCAAATTGGTTACTTCCGGTGTTTTCTTTGAGGTTATACTGCCATGGCTGGTGGAAACGACACGCCATTTAATATTGAAGTTTCAACGCGCATCAAGCGCCTGCCTCCGTACTTGTTTGCCCGCATAAATGCGCTGAAAGCCGCCAAACGCCGCGCGGGGCATGATGTGATCGATCTGGGAATGGGCAATCCGATCGACCCGTCTCCTGAATTTGTCGTTGAAAAACTGGTGCAGGCCGCCCACGACGCGCGCAATCATCGCTATTCGGTAAGCATCGGGCTTTACAACCTGCGTCGCGAAGTGGCAATGAAATACAAACGCCGTTACGGGGTGGATCTGGACCCGGAAACCGAAGTGGTCGCCACCATCGGTTCCAAGGAAGGATTTTCGCACCTGATGCTGGCCCTTCTTGGCGCTGGCGATACGGTGGTGGTGGGCGATCCGGCCTATCCGATTCACATGTACGCGGTCGCCCTGGCTGGTGCCAATGTCATCAGTGTTCCGCTGGGCAATGATGAGGCCTTTCTGGCCCGCATTGAACATGTCCTGAAGAACCTGTATCCGCGGCCGAAACTGCTGATTTTCAATTATCCCCATAATCCGTCCGCGATGACGGTCGAACCGCTGTTTTATCAGCAGGTGGTCGCGCTGGCACGCAAATATAATGTCCTGGTCATCAGCGATTTTGCCTATGGCGAAACCTGCTTCGACAGCTACCAGGCCCCATCCTTTCTGGCCACCCCCGGTGCCAAGGATGTCGGCGTCGAATTCACCACCATGAGCAAGCCATACAATATGGCTGGCTGGCGCGTCGGCTTCTGCTGCGGCAACGCCGAAATGGTTCGGGCGCTCTCCACCATCAAGGGATATTATGACTATGGTCATTTTGCTCCGATACAGGTCGCCAGCATTCTGGCACTTCGCAAGGGAGATGACTTCGTTAAAAGCCAGGCCGTCATTTACCAGAAGCGCCGCGATGTTCTGGTAACCGGTCTGCGCAAACTCGGCTGGGAAGTTGAATCGCCACGAGCCAGCATGTTTGTCTGGGCCAAGGTGGCCGACAAACATTTAATGGGACAAGGCACCATTGATTTTTCCTTGCGACTTCTGGAAGAGGCCGATGTCGCCGTGGCTCCGGGACGCGGCTTTGGCGAGAACGGAGAAGGCTTTGTACGGATTGCCCTGGTGGAGAACGACCTGCGCATCAAACAGGCGCTCCGCCAGATGGATGCCTGTTTGAATGGCCGCAAAAAGCATCAGCGCCCCAGCAACCTTCCGGCAAAATCCGGCGAAGAATCCGCCCATGACGAAGCTACCGTACAGGACCAGACCAACATTATTGGCGGCTAAACCGGCCTGCGAAGGTCAGTTGCTCAGCCGCAATCGCGACGGTCGGGACAATTCCGTATTTTAATATCGTGATTCGTCGGGTATCGCCGGAGGCCAAGAATCCAAAGAATTCCGGGAACACGAACCGCTCAAACCGGACAGGCGGATGACCGTGGTTCGCACAACGGACCTGCTGATCATCCGCATTCGCCGTGCCTCCACTTTCTGGCCGCCGGTAACGCTGATTGCCGTATTCGGCATTCTGCTGCCAATTGTATGCGGGGTGGTCGGTACGGGTGTTGTTTTTCTTCTGCACTCATTCAGACAAGGCCAGTTCTTGAGTGGCGTAAGCGCCCTGGCAACAGCCTGCCTGTTGATTGCTGAACCGATCCGTCTGTTGGTGCAAACACAATGGCTTTTTCCGAAGCGTACACGCGCATTGACCAACTCCGATATCAAGACCTTTGAAACCCGCGAACGTCTTCTGTGGGACAGTTATGGCGGCGCAGTGCGGGTTTATGAGCTTTGGCTGATTCAAACCAGCGGTCCACAACCCCTGCTCTTTAAAACCGTACGTATCAGCCGCGCCCGGATGAATCAACTGGCTGTCGCGTTTGCTTCATTCCACCCGTCCGACCGCGCGGCGGGCGGAACGGTCGAAGATGCCGGCACTCCTTTACAGGATCAATAGCCCAATTGTTTCACTTGTACATACGTAAGCATGTTCGATCGATGATACAATTGCCGCAGAAGCCGGCGGGAAATATGCATTGGTCGCGTATAGCCCGACCAACTGATTGCGTAATCCCAGTACACGCCGAATTGAAATTCCCGCCGGGCGTCCACAACGCCGCCATATTCGCTGACAGCCAGTAACTTGCGGGGAAAATTCCGCCAACAATTTTTCCAAAGACCAACCAGCGGATCGCGCATATCTTTTGGATACTGGTCCACACCCGCAATATCCACAAACCGGTTTCCCGGAAACCATTTTCCCGTACCACTGGTGGTATAGACCCATATCAGGTTATGCAAACCAAAATGATGCGTGAATCGCCGGTACAGCAGTCGCCACAATTGTTTGAACGGCTTAGGCCCATGCGCCCCCCACCAGAACCACCCGCCGGAAGCTTCATGCAAAGGTCGCCACAGTACGGGGATTCCAGCACGCTTAAATTTCAGCAGTTGCGCGGCAATCGCATCGATATTGCTGATCATCAATTTATAATCTTTGCTGTTTCGATGCGCCAGTACATGGGCAAGATTAAATGTGGACATTTGCCCTATGGGATTTAGAGCACCTATGCGCCTAGAGAGCGCCGGAGCATAAAACATACTCATTGGCATTATCACACAGCGTTCAAATGTGGCAAGATTCGCCGGCGCATAAAAATTTGTTCACGGCGCAATTGACAAAATATGCCCAAGGATCCGGCGATTTTCCGGGCAATCGGCGATTGTCCTGTTTCGCGACCCAATGAATCGCTTTGCGGCCCTGCGGAATGGCTATTGGGCGGAAAATGAATGATGACCAACGCAAATGCCCAGCGAATCAATGGCAGTCGTAGAGGCGCATGGGCATGCGGACGAAGCAACCCTGCGCTGGCGGCATACTGGCACTGGAAGCCTGGCCGCTGACCGACCTGCGGCAAGCCTTCTTGAAATCCAAGTTTAAATATTCCGCCTTAAAACCCGCCCGACCCTATAGTCAACGAACATATCCGGGTAACGCGTTATTCCGCGTGGCATTTTGACCAGATTTCCATTGCACGGCGCCCAAGGCCGCGGGATGCGCATTGGTACGGCCGCATCAGGTGCGCCGCCTGCCGCTGGTGCTCTTTTGCGCTTATTTCGCAATCGGAACGCGATCCGCCAATACGCTCAACAATGTCAAATACCCATCCACCAGAAAGCCTTCATAGCCATAGCATTTTCCAGACCATGTTTTCCAGTCTTTGCTCATGCCGTCCAGGCCTTTGCCCTGAAATGTTCCCGCCTCAAAACTTTCCAGCATGGGATACAGTATCTCACGGGCTTCGTTGACGCGGCCAAGCTCGAAAAGGGCCTGAATGGTGAAGTAGCAGAAACAAGCGGTGGCACCGGCATTTTCATATTTCTGGAACCCCTGTTTACCACCGCCACCCCAGCGTGGTGAGGTGACATTGTAATCGTCCGCGGCCACGGGTATCAGATTGCCCGGCAATCCCAGGCGAAAGTTGCGGTAGCCGGCTGACTTCATTTTAGCCAGTACCTGGTTCATGACAGAATGTTTTTGAGCGTCATTTAAAAGACCAAACGTGACCGCTACGCTGTTTACAAAAACGAAGTGGTAATCGTGAAGCTGACCATCAGCGCTTTTCCAGCCGGCCAGCAGACCGGTGGCGGGATTAAAAAACGTTTGAAAATAGGCCGCGCGGATTTTCTCGCCGTGGGCCTTAAAAAATCCGGCGTCTGTGTGTTTTCCAATTTTATCGGCAACTTCGGTCAACATCACGCAGGCACGGTAGGCCAGCGCATTGCAATAGGCATCCTCATGACCAAAACCGATGTTGTCCCACCAATTGGCGGGGCGATAGGAATGACCGGCGGTATAACAGCCGAGGTTGCCGCTCATGGGGTATTCAATCAGGCCGTTGCGATTATGATCGGATTGCAGCATCTTGCGGGCCCAGACATTCAGAACCGGAAACTTATCCTTGGCCCAGTTCCAATCATGCGAGGCTTGAATATATGTGCATGCGGCAATCAATAACGACGGCATGGAGTCCAAGGCATCATATGGCGTATCACTTTTCCAGGTGCTGGTGTTGGCACCTTCGTAATTGCCGGCATACCCCACCAAGCCGTAGGCCAGCATTCCGTCGCAATATCGGTCCAGCGTGTCACGAACAATATCCAGACAGGACAACCCCGGTGCCAATGGAGGGCATCGGGCGGCCACCATTGCGTATTCATATACGGTAAACGCACAGGTATCACTTGAGGCGTTATTGGCCAGCACGCGAAGCCTGGGATTGATCTGAAAGATATTGAGAAAATTGCGGCGAAAACCGTCATAACGCGGGTCGGATTCCAAACCGGGCAACGGTGGATAGATGGCAACAATTTCAAATGAATATTCAACGATTGGATTTGTCGCGGTGGCTGGCGGAAGGCTGATTGCAACAAACGGCGTTTTGGCGAACCGCAATGCGTCATAGCCCAACGACACCCCCGGAACATTGCAGGTAATGCGGGCGGTGCCCAGGTCGGGCAAGTGCAAAAGACAGGGCAATTGCATCGCCTGTCGGCGTTTGTCCATCCGCCCAAGAAGTGTGGCATGGTTGGCGAGTTGATTGAAGGTAATGGTCAGCGGATTTAATGCGACCCCCCTGGCCGCGGTGCAGCGGATGACAAAATGTGTCGCCTGACAACTGAATGCCCAACCAGCCTTGGTTGGCTTTCCGTTATGTTCCGCGAAATAATTGAAGGTGTTACCCGTACGGCTGACATGCCAGGCACGTGGAGATTTTGACTTTTCCCTTAGAATCGGGTTCACCGACAGCTTGCCTTTACCAAGTGAGTCCAGACCAAACGCAACAACTTCCGGAGCGGTATCTGAAAGTGCCAGGCGATAACAGGTGGATTCAAATGCGTGCTCAGGGAAAACCGGCATCGGGTTGGCCGCCAAAGCATTACGGGGCACCGCGTCGCTGATTGCCGCAGCCGCGGCGCTGGTTGCCAGCAACCCGATAAAATGCCGTCGTTTCAGCATCCCCATGCTCCATTTCTGCTGCAACACATTTCCGTGGCGTTGTTGAGAATTTGCGGCGATAGCACGATTTCCGCACATATCGTCAGGCCGTTCCGGAAACGTTCGGAGGCGGATTTCACTATTCCCTAGTCGTTGACGGCCTGTGCCGACGGTCACCGGCGCGACGCACCCGATGCGTCAACGGAGCTTACCCGCCCCCGAAAGAAGGGCAAGCCCGCCTGATCGCCGCTCCTGTCAGGCGCGGCTCTGCCTGACTCGCTTGAGTTCCGCACCCTTAAGCGGCTTAAAGATTTTACCGCTGGTCGGCACCAGCGTTCGGCTATTCAGCGGTGGCAGCAAATCCCCATGCGCCTCTATCAATTCATCACACATGTCCACAATTTTGTCCGGTGAAAGCATGGCTGCCGTCAGCGGATCGTACATGGCCGCCTGATAAATATGATCGCGCCGCCCTTCCACCACGGCCCGCAAAAATAATTCGTGCTGAATCAAATGGGGTTGAATATAACCGAGTAATTGCGGCGGCAATTCCCCCACAGTGGTCAGCCGCGGACCGCCGCGATCAACCAGAGTCGGGGTTTCGACAATTGCCTGATTCGGCAGGTTGGAAATTGCCCCATGATTGGGCATATTTCCATAAACCACCCGTGGGCAGCCGGTGGCAACGCTGTGAATCACCGCGGCCCCATACTCATGCGACCGCTGATGGTTAAGCGGCGTCGCCAGGGTGGCTTCATGTTCCAATTCCGCAAACGTGCGGGCGGACTCATCGCACCGCCGCAAATATTCATCCACAGGAATGGCGAAGGCCTGAATGGTTTCCTGGCCATGCGGCATAAACCAGGCATTGTATTCCGCGTTATGTTCGCTGGATTCGGTCACAAAATATCCCAGCCGCCGCAACAATTCAAACCGCACCCGATTGGAATTGTAAACATCCGGACGGTCCATTGCGGCGAATAATTTTGGATAAAGGTCCACCCCATTCTTTTTTAATTCCAGATAAAACGCCATGTGGTTAATACCAGCACAAATGAATGCGACGTCCTCCGGCTTTTCACCCAGGTACCACATCAGGTGCTCAAATGTTCCTTGCACGCTGTGGCAAAGCCCCACGGCTCGGCTGGCATGACCATGGTGGGCGATGGTTCGCATGTTCATGCTCATGGGGTTGGCGTAGTTGAGTAAAATGGCATTCGGACATACTTCCGCCATATCACGGCAGAGGTCCACCAGCATCGGGTAGCTGCGTAACGCGCGAAATATTCCGCCGGGACCAGTCGTATCCGCAATGGTAAAATTCAGGCCATATTTGCGCGGAATTTCAAAATCAACCAAGGTTGCCGAAAAGCCACCCACTTGGACCATATTGATCACGAAATCCGCGCCTTCCAGGGCTTTGCGATGCTGAAGCGTGGCTTCAATTGTGGGGTTGACCTTTGCGCCGGCGGCAATTCTTGCACAAAGCCTGGAACCCGTCTCCAACCGCCGCGGGTCGATGTCCATATAGGAAAAATGCGCGTTATGAAATTCCGGATAACTGAGAATATCCCCGGTCAAATTGCGGGAAAACACCACGCTTCCGGCACCGATCATGGCGACTTTAATCACGAACAGTTGCTCCAACCTCGCGGGGCGTTCCCCAGATGCACAAAGCCGTTTCCGGCGTCTGGTGGCGGCCCACCAAATCAGGCATCATTGAACCGTCAATACTTCCAGAATACCCCGACAGAACGCGGGCAGGTCATCGGGCTTGCGGCTGGATACAAAATGGCGGTCTACCACAACTGGCGCATCTTCCCAGTGGGCACCGGCGTTAATCAGATCGTCCTTTATTCCAGGAGAGCCGGTGACGCGAGCTCCTTTATAGACGCCCGCCGAAATCGGAATCCAGCCACCATGGCACACGGCCGCGATCAATTGCCGCTTCTGATGGAAATGCTGAACAAGCGCTTTGACCTTGGGGTCGCGGCGTAGCTTGTCCGGAGCAAAGCCGCCAACACAAACCAGCCCGTGGAATTGATTCCCATCTAATTCGGCAATAGCGGTATCTGAAACCGCAGGATACCCATGCTTGCCCGTGTAGCGCTGTCCGGCCTTTGCCCCCGCCAGAACCACGGTTGCTCCGGCTTCCTGCAGTCGATATTTTGGATACCAAAGTTCGAGGTCTTCGTATACGTCATCCACAAACATGAGGATGGAAGTATTGTTCAACGGCTCGCTCATGGGTCACCTTTTTCTACCGGCGCGTTTGCATTGGTCGCCGCGACCGGTGTTGCAACGTTGCCCAACAGGGCATATTTCCCGCGCATCGGCCGCTAATTCATTGAACATGAACCGGGCATTTTGCCGCATCCGCACATGCCGCCGCCACCACCCGCAGCCGGTGCGCCCGCGCTGGCGGCGGCTCCGCTCTTAACCGCGAAGACCGACATTTTCCGCCGCGTTTTTGCCGAATCGCAATGCGGGCATCTGGTTTTGACACCGGTTGACTGCATCGTGGGCGCAAGATAGTCAAATGTTTTTCCGCAGGCATTGCACTCAAATTCGTAGACAGGCATTTGCAAATCTCCAACAGGCCATGGCGGGCATTCCCGCGTTTATCGGCATTCTATATTAGCCTTCCGGGCCGCCCGTTGCCAGTTTCACCGCAATGCCGCCGAGTCCGTCCGCCCGTGGCACCGGGGCTTATGCCCGCAGAATATGCGGGTACCGCCGATACGTTTGAATAACCAGTTCGCCAAACATGGCGTTGGCCATGGCAAACCACGGCCTGGTAAACTGGGCCGGATTATTTTTGTGAAACGATTCGTGCATAAATCCGGTACCGGCCGAGGAGTTCTTAAGTTCGCCAATGGCCCAGGCGGTTTCCGTGGCGTTGCTCGCGGTCAGACCGTAAAGAATCAGGCTTAACGGCCAGACGGTATTGGTTCCGGTATGCGGACTGCCGATGCCGGAAAATTTTCCCTTGCAGAACCATGGGTTCGCCCGGCTCCAGCAGAATGCGCGTGTGGCCTTGTACAGCGGATCATGCGGCGCACAAACGCCCATGAACGGCAAAGCCAGCAGGCTGGGCGGATTGGCATCATCCATCATGAGTTTATTGCCCATGCCATCCACTTCGTAGGCATAAATGCGGCCAAACTGGGGATGATTCACAATGCCATATTTGTTTATGGCGGTCTGAATTTCCTTCGCCAGCGACCGGCAAGAGGCCGCACGGGTTTGGTCGCCGTGAATTTTTTCATGCATATGGGCCAATTGTTGCAAGCTAAGCGCGGCAAACAGATTATCCGGAATATGCAGAGGATAGGTGACCGCATCATCTGAAGGTCGGAACCGTGTGAATATCATTCCGCACGCCTTGCCCGGAGGCCCATAGGCGGACTTGGGCACAGGTGTCCGCCGGGCCGGCGCGGGGCGCTGAAAATAATATGGACCGAGTCCGTCGAAATGCTGCTGCGCCCGAAACGTCTGAATAATGCGGTCCATGGCGGCGGTCCAATTGGCATCAAATGGGGAGGTATCGCCGCTGGTTTGCCAATAGCCATGGCTCAATCGAATCACCGAGCAAAGCGAATCAACTTCCCATTTATGTTCCCACACGCCGGGCGACATGTGCGTAAGGTCATCTTCCCAGGGGGAATGCTGTGCCGCATTTTTCAGATAGGCGTTGGCATACGGGGCCAAGCGCACATTGTGCACCATCCGATTGATCACACCTTTGATCATGGATTGCAGACGCGCATCCTGTTTTACCAGCGGAAGATAGGGCCACATCTGATCCATGGTATCGCGCTGCCACATGGCTGGTATATCGCCGGTCAGCACAAAGGTATCCGGCTGCCCATGGCGGTTTCCGATCTCCACTGTGGTATCCAGCGGGTTCGGATAGCAATTGGTGAAAAGCCACGCCAGTCTCGGATCCCCAATCTCGGCGCTGATGGTTTTAATTGTCTGTTCCACGGCGCTGGACACAAAACGCCGTTTCGCCAGGGCCGGGCGTCGCGATGCATATTTTCCGGAATTCGGACTGGCCGCGGCGGTCAGGGAAGCGCCTGACTGTATACAGGCAGCCGCCGTGGTGGAAACAATAAAATGACGTCGGGTTAGCATGGCTGTCACCTTTTAAAAAATGCCGAAAACATGCGTCAATTAACGCACTGGTCGCAAACGATCCGCCAGTTCAAAATAAGACTCCCCCACCGCGGCCTGATCAATCAGCCGCAGTGGCCGGTTCCGCTTTGGTGGATGGTCCCATGCGGAGCCGTAAAGGCCATGTCCGTCTGTGCAATGTTCCCAGACAAAGTTCATGACCCTAACGGCCAGATTGCCCCATTTGCCCTGTTTATCGTATTGGTTCAGCCGAACAAATGCGGTAATCAGAACCCACGCAAACGCCCCGGGATTGCTGATCGCGCCCGTGGTTGAATTCACCCACCGTTTTTGAGCCGCCAGGGCCAGTTGCTCGGCTCGCCGCAGGAACACAGATTTGGGTGTTATCCGGTAAAACTGGCAATTGGCAATAATCATTGCGGCGGTGTTGTAGGACCATTTTGTACGATCTATTCTCCCCGTCAGATCAATATGATCAAAATACAAGTGGTCGCGGCGGTCCAGCAGGCGGCGATTGACCCATTTATACAGCCGCTGCGCAGTTTGAAGATAACGTTTTTGACGGGTCGCGCGGTAAAGCTTTAATGCGTCCACGATTGCCGGCGCATTGGAACAGGTGTTTTTTGAATTCCTGTTCTGTTCCAACCAGAAAATTCCACCACCCAGGCGCGGACTTTCGCCACTTAAAACAAACCGAAATGTTGCCTGGGCCTGCTCCAGATATTGCGGGTCATGAGTTGCCTGAAAGGCCCGCAGAAATCCCCAGGTCATCCATTCATTGTCATCATAATACCGATGCAGCGGACCGGGCGCGACAACATCGCCATAGCCGCCGATGCCATGATGCATGCGCCAATACGGTCCAAGGGTTCCGACAAACGATTTGAGCAGCGGCGCATGGGCGGAATTATATTCCGTCGCTGCGGCCAGCATCAGCAGTTCAATGGACTGTGGCCAGGCGAATGCGGACTGAAACTCGAATGCCGGGCCGCGGTCGGCGTGCCAGGCGGGAATTTTTTCCACCATTCGCGGCGAGCCGCGCGGCCGGAACAGCCGAAGCGTGGTTTGCAGCACACGCTGGCCGCGTTGCGCAAAAAGCGCGGCTTGTGTATTGGCCCTGATGTGTGGAGTTTCGCCATCGCACCCTGGACATCTGAGCACGAGACAAATGAGCACTCCCGCCACGGTGCGCGGCGATGCCAATTTATAGAACAGATTCATTCAGACAGTCCGCCGATCTTAAACGACGCTTCAGCAAAAACCCAAAACAGGTCCAGCTCACTCACACATTATCATAACAACGGCTGACTGGTCAATATAACAACTTTCATTAATGCCAGCGACGGTACGCATAAATAAGACCGCGGCTATTTTCAAATACACCATCATCAGTCATGAATTATCCGCGTTACCGTGCTTGTGGATGGACAATTGGATTGGTTATGACCGAATCGGAAATCAAGTGATTCAATAATTTGAGTGAAGGCACCCCACAGTTCTGGATCCGAGGCGGCAGAGAAGCAATTTTGGCTTCCGCGCGCTGCGACCCGGCCAAGACTGGCTGTTGGATAACTTCCTGCTTCATCGGAGACTTAAGAATTGCTGCATGATGTGTCACACACCTCATTCCAACGCAAGGTTCTGTAACATTTGCAAAAGCTTCCGCACAGGTCTATCGTGTATCGGGGCAGGTTACGTGAAAAGGCGGTGTGTGGCACCGGCGGCCGCCGGACGCAGCCGCCAGACGCGACTTATGCGGGAATTTGTCCATGAATACCCTGATGCTCTCGCGAATTCAGTTTGGCCTTACCATTTCTTTTCATTATTTGTTTCCGCCACTAAGCATTGGCATTGCGATGCTGATGGTGGTGATGGAGGGACTGTATCTTAAAACAGGAAACAAAATTTATGAACAGATGGCGCGTTTCTGGACTCGGATATTCGCCCTTACATTCGGCATCGGGGTGGCCACCGGCATTGTCATGGAATTTGAATTTGGCACAAATTGGGCGAATTATTCGCGGTTTGTGGGTGATATTTTCGGCAGTCCGCTGGCTTCGGAGGGCATTTTTGCATTTTTTCTGGAATCCGGCTTTTTGGCCATTCTGCTTTTCGGATGGGACCGTGTTAAACCAAAAATGCACTTTTTTTCCACGTTAATGGTCTCACTTGGCTCCATTTTCAGCGCGGTCTGGATCAATGTCGCCAATTCCTGGATGCAGACACCCGCGGGTTTCAAACTGCTGGTAAAGAACGATGGCGGCATTCACACCCTTGTATTCCCACCCGACGCCAATTTTGGAAGATTCCATCCGTTGCTGTCGCATGGCCAGGTGATTAAGGCACAAATCACCAGTTTCTGGCAGGTCGTGCTGAATCCATCCACATTGGACCGACTGCTGCATGTGATTTTGGGCGCGGAAATGGCCGGAGCATTTCTGGTCATCAGCATTTCCGCCTGGTATTTGCTCAAAAATCGGCATCTGGAACTGGCCCAACGGTCACTGAAAATCGGCTTGGTTGCCGCATGCATCGGGTCGGTAGCGCAGCTTTTGAGCGGTGATTTAAATGCCCGTATGATCGCCAAATATCAGCCGGCAAAGCTGGCGGCATTTGAAGGCATTTACAAGGCGCACGCGCCCGCGGCGCTTAGCATCATGGGCTGGACCAACAGCAAAGCCCAGACGGTGGAAGGAATTAAACTTCATGACATGTTAAGTTGGCTGCTTTATTTTAATCCCAAACATGCCGTCGTCGGGCTGGATCAATTTAAACGGTCGGACTGGCCTCCGGTAAATCCCGTGTTTCAGTCGTATCATCTGATGGTCGGTATCGGCATGGGACTGATACTTGTTTCCGTACTTGGAGTCTTCTTCTGGTGGCGCGGCAGTCTGAATCGGCAGCGGTGGCTGCTTTGGATTTTTGTCTTTTCCGTCGCCGGTCCGGAACTGGCCAACGAGTTCGGCTGGTTTTCCGCGGAAGTCGGCCGCCAACCCTGGATTGTGTACGGCATTCTGAAAACGTCGCAGGGTGTTTCGCCACATTTGCCCGCCGGACAGGTGCTTGCATCCATTATCATGTTTGGCGCGGTGTATCTGATGCTGGGGGCACTGTTTATTTATCTGTTGAACCGCAAGATTCAACATGGGCCGGACGACACCGAGGGAATTAAACTTCCCAAGGAATCCCCCTTGCCGACGCATGCCCGCATGGATGCGTAAGCTGGCTCTGTTGCCGGAGTTCTAAAATGGATGCGGCATAGGATGACATGCCAAAGGTCAGACCGGAGATTAATTCCATGGCACTGCAAATTGTGTGGTTTATCCTGATCGGTGTCTTGTTTGCCGGTTACGCCATTCTGGATGGTTTTGACCTGGGCGTCGGCATGCTGCATCTGTTTGTGCGTGACGACCATGACCGGCGACTGCTGCTGAACAGCATCGGGCCGGTCTGGGATGGCAATGAAGTGTGGCTGGTAACAGGCGGCGGAGCGCTGTTTGCAGCCTTTTCCGCGGTCTATGCCACGCTTTTTTCCGGGCTTTATCTGGTGTTCATGCTGCTGTTACTGGGCCTTATTTTTCGGGGCATATCAATTGAATTTAGATCGAAGGAACCGATGGTCTGGTGGCGAAAAACGTGGGACATCGCATTTTTCGCCGGAAGTCTGGTAGTGTCGTTCCTTCTGGGCGCGTTTGTCGGAAATCTGGCCCGCGGACTGCCGCTGGGACCCGACGGGTCATTCATCGGATCATTCTGGAGTCTGCTCAACCCTTATGCGATGCTGGTTGGAATTACGACCGTGTCGCTGTTTATGATGCATGGTTCCATTTATCTGGTCATGAAAACGGAAGGAGAATTTCACGACCGAATCCGCGGCTGGGTGAACAATTGCATCATTTTCTTCATTATTTGCGCAGTCACAACCACCATGGCAACACTGCTTTATTTTCCGCGGCTCACCATGCCCTTCCGTGAATATCCCATCCTGTTTCTTGTACCGCTACTGCTAATGCTTGCAATCGCCAATGTGCCGCGTGAAATTTCCCGGCGGAAAGATTTTTCGGCATTCATTTCCAGTTGCGCTGCAATGGTGATGCTTTTGGCGGTTCTTTCTATTGGCTTGTTTCCAAATCTGGTATATGCGTCAAATGATCCTTCGCGAAGTCTTACGGTTTATAATGCATCCTCTTCCCACCATACATTGGTGATTATGCTCGTAATCGCCCTTATTGGAATGCCGGTGGTCGTGGCCTATACCGCCGCAATTTACTGGATATTCCGCGATAAAGTCCGGCTGGACAGCCATAGCTATTGATTCGTCACGCGAGCCGGCCACCGGCACCGGCGCATATGGCGATCGGCCGCGCCGCCCGACAGGCTGGATATTTGCGTCTCCTGCGGCGCGGACCGCCGCTGAAATAGACCATTTAGTATTCGCAATGGCGAATAAACCAAACCATAGTCCGACGAACGCCTCAAGTTATAAGCCCTCATGTGCCGATAACCCTTACGTTCGGGATGCGCTAATATTACCAGCTAAGGTTATTGGGCGTCGCTCTTATATTTTTGCTCAAGCGTCTATTTTACGGATAACTGTCACCTTTCACGGAGGAAACTTCATGCATCTGCACCGCAATTCCACTTTTACCTTGTCATCCACCGCCGCCCGCAGGCGGATTCTGTCTCTTGCCAGCTTGGCCGGCGCGGCCATGGCCGTGAGCCTGCTTGGCGGTAAATTGCAGGCGGATACCACCGCAACCTGGACCGGGGCAAACGCCTCATACAATTCCTATTGGATGAATTCGGCGAACTGGCAAGGGGGCGTTGTTCCAAATAATGGCGGCGGCACAGTTTACGATGTCACCATTCCCAGTTCAGCTACGTCGCTAAATTCTGATCTTTCGAACATCAGCCCGATCATTGGCCAACTGACCACGCAGGTTGGAACCACGCTATATAATTCCAATGGCACCGGTTCCGGAAACGAAACCCTCACCATTGACCCCTCCACCATGACTGTACAGGCTGGTTCAAATATTGCCGGCACCGTCAGCGACAGCAGTTCGGCCCTCCAAACACTGGATTTTGGCAATGGAAATACGTCGGCCGTAACCTCCACCATTTCCGGCGTTGTATCCGGCAATGTGGCGCTGATTGTTAATCAACCCACCGGAACCGTGGTTCTTTCCGGTGCCAACACCTACACCGGTGGCACTGCCTTGGACGCGGGTACCATAAGTGTTTCCGCAGGTTCTAATCTTGGTACAGGAACCCTGACATTTAACGGCGGCACATTGCTGACCACTGCGGCGAGTACCTTCGGCCAGGCTATTAACGTTAATGCCGGCGGTGGCATCATTAACACAAACGGACTCACGGATACGTTCAATGGCTTTATTGGCGGGACCGGTACATTGACCGTGACCGGCGGTGGAACCGCCGTGCTCAACAATCCAAATGGATTTGGCCTTGGTTATGCGATTGAGGGAAATTCCACCATCAATCTTTCGGGATTTGGAATTGGTGGAAATAATAACCTAACCTTCAGTGGAAACACCACCCAAGGCCTGCTGACATACGGGCTTGGCGGTCTCGCAGACCAACTTAACAACGTCACCATTTCCGATACCACGGCCACCACGACCAACATCATAGATGCCGGGGGTGCCCCATTGCCCATATTTGGCGCGTTATCCAATTCAGATCCCAATGCCACGCTGGTTTTACGCAACGGCTTTTTTGACTTGTCCGGTTCGGCTGGCAACTTCGCCGCTGGCACATTGGAAATTACTGGAAGCGCAACTGTACGGATGGATAACAGTGCAAACGCCCTTGGAACGAATGCAATTCTTGCACTTAACTCCGGCACAGTAATTGATAACACGACTGGTTTAACTTTTACCAATTCTGTGGTTGTAAATACTGGCGGCGTTACGCTGGACACCAATGACAAAGTCTGGACGATTTCCGGCGGCATTTCCGGCGGCGGAAATATTACTGTGGAGAGTTCCACCGCCGGCGGCACGCTTATTCTTTCCGGCACTGATACGGCAAGTGGTTCGATCACCATCAACAGCGGAACCACGCTGGAATTTTCAGGCAATACCGCTGGTTTTACTGGAAATATTACGGATAATTCCGCACTGGTTTTTGCTCAAACCGCTGCCAGCAGCCTTTCTGGTGTTATTTCCGGTTCAGGCACATTGACTCAAAATGGAACCGCGGCGTTGACGCTTTCGGGCGCCAACACCTTCACCGGCGGGACCAGCATTAACAGCGGAACGCTTATTGCCGCCAACAACGCGGCCTTGGGTACCGGATCAGTGGCGCTTGTGGGTGGCACACTGGAAACACCACTGGTCGCCTCGGCAGGCGTTTTAGGTGGCAACGTGACACTCAATACCGGGGCCTATACGCAAAGCGCTGGTACAACATTGGGGCTGGCCCTTAGCGGCACACCCGCCAGCGGCAGTTTTGACAGCATTCATGTGACCGGATCCGCCGCGCTGGCCGGTACATTGGATGCCCTGGTGCAGGCGGGTGCCAAGCCGGCAACGGGCACACGGGCCACTTATAACATTATCACCACCACTGGCGGGATAAGCGGCAATTTCAGTTCCCTGGCACTGGCCACAGGTTCTGTTTCCGGTGTGTCGCTTTCCGGTGCCATCAGCGGGAATGATTATGTCCTGACCCTTACCACTGGCTTTAACCTTACCGGCACCGGGGCTAATCTGACCGCCAACCAGACCGCGGTGCTTAATTACCTTAACACAGTGGGCAACACCTTTACGCTTAGCGGCGGCACGCTTACGCTGCTTCAGAATATTGCCGCACTTCCCGCGGGCCAACTGGGGGCCGCACTTAATCAAATTGCTCCCAACGCCTACATCAGCATCCCCAATATGCTTATCAATGCCAGCATTTTTAATTCCCAGGCTTTGAACGGCCAGATTTCCGGCCAGTTTGAAGGTGGCGGGTTTAATGACTCCGGTCTGACGCTGCTTAAAACCACCAATACCGATCCGTTCTCCCTGGCATTGGCTTCGGCATTGCAATCCAACAGCAAAGTCAATGCGCAAACCTCGTCCACGCAATATCTGGATGATGTCATGCAGCCGACCCAGGGGGATGTACCACTTCCGTCACGGGAAACCGCCCATGACAGCTTCGGCGGCTTTATAGCGGGCGAGGCCATACTGGGCAGTCAGCCCACCAGTACTTCGGGCCAGAACTACTTTACCGGTGGCATTGATTCGGGTGTGGATTACCGCTTTGCCAAATCATTGCTGGTGGGTATCAGTTTCAATTACAGCTACACGAATGCCCACGTGGATGGCGTAGGCAGCGTGCTGACGGATAATTCCTATTCCCCCGGTGTTTTTGCCGGGTACCGCAAAGATAACTTTTATGCCGATGTCAGTGCGGATTACAACTACACCCAGTTCAGCATTCACCGGAACCTGAACATTGGTGGAGCTGTCAGCACCGCCACTGGCAAGCCGGACACCAATCAGGCCGATGTGAACACACTCCTTGGCTATAATTTCCCGGTCTGTTCACACTTCAAGGCCGGCCCGGCGATTGGTTTGGACTATACCCACGTCAACGTTTCCAGTTATACGGAAACCGGCAGCCCCGGAGATTTGGCAGTATCCCGTTACAGCATAGATTCCCTGCGCAGCCTGCTGGGCGGCCAGGCGGAATACAAACTCGTGATTCCCAAAATGCCCATGCCGCTGACCATCAGCGCCAATGCCTTCTGGCAGCATGAATATCTGAACAACAGCCACGGCATCACGGCGGCGCTGGCTGGCGCGGGCAGCGGCAGCTTTATCACCAATGTGTCCAATCCGGGCCGCGATTCAGCGCTTATTGGCGCGGGCGTCAGCGGCAAGGTATGCCGATATGCCACACTGTTTGCCAATTATGAAGCCCAGA
>JAJZOA010000068.1 GCA_021852225.1 Planctomycetota bacterium | reverse complement strand
GTGCCTTAAAAGGCATTTCCACCGCAATTCCGCGACATACCCCCCGGCCCGGTGACAGGTAATGCAAATCTATTCACATCGTGAATTAAATCTATTCACTATGTGAATAGATTGTATTTACACCATGAATAGATTATATTCATGGCATGAATACTTCGCGTAAACGCTGGCTGGCAGTTCAATTGGAGGCGGCGTTAAAGGTATTGCCGGTGGCCGTCGTAACGGGGGCACGGCAAACCGGTAAAACCACGCTGGCCCGCAATGTTGATGCCCAGAGGCCCTATTTCACGCTTGATGATATCGCGATAATGGGCCAGGCTCAGGAGCAGCCCGATACGCTCTGTGCCCATCCACCCATAACGCTTGATGAAGTACAACGCGTCCCCGGCCTCCTGTTTGCGGTAAAAAGGCAAGTGGACCGCCAACGTAACGCCGGCGATTTTCTACTGACCGGTTCCGCCAATCTGTCACTGATGGGGCACGTATCGGAATCTCTGGCTGGGCGTGCGGCGTATCTGGATTTGCCGCCATTCTGCCCAAGGGAGTGGTTGCAAAGCCCAAAAAAGCTCAGCCCGATTGATTCCCTGTTTGATGCAGATTTTGATCACCGTCATTGGCCAAATGAAACGGGCGACTGGTCCCAGTGGCTATTGCGCGGCGGATATCCTTCCGTGTTGCAGTTGGATTCGGATCAGGCGCGGGATATTTGGTTTGCCGGGTACACCCAAAGTTATCTGGAGCGTGACTTGCGGCAACTAAGTGACGTTGCCAAGCTTCCTGATTTTCTGCGCTTCATGGCGCTGGCGGCGCAGCGTACCGCCCGGTTGTTAAACCAGGCGGAACTGGCCCGCGACGCGGCCTTGACCCAGCCAACCTGCCATCGCTATCTGAATTTATTGGAAGCCGGATGCCTGATCACCAGACTGCCGACGTATGCCACCAACCCCACCACCAGCCTCATCAAAGCAAAAAAGTTGCTCTGGAACGATTGTGGTCTGGGGGCGTGGCTGGCGGGAATCAGGTCCCGCCCTGCTCTGGCGGCGCGCATGGATCAGGGGTTTTGGCTTGAGCAAACCATTTTTCAGAGCCTGCAGGCGTGGCGGAGCTTGGGTAGTGCCAACCGCCACGTGTATTACTGGCGAGACCGTTCAGGAAACGAGGTGGACTTTATTCTCGAGCAGCAGGGAAAAGTTGTCGCCATAGAAATAAAAGCGTCCGCGCAGGCCACGCTGGAAGACACGCGCGGTCTGCTGGCATTCCGTAGCGGCCTAAGCAAGGGCACCCGGTTTTGCACCGGCGTGGTACTACACAGCGGGGCAGCCCGGCCCCTGGGCGAAAAAATGTACGCATTACCTTGGAACTGGCTGGTACCCGCGGTGTCAAACATCAGCCGTTCCAAGCGCCGGTAGAACAACCAGCAAAAAAGACGCAATTAAGAGCATGGAGACCGCTTAGCCCGGGGTGCGCAAAATTCGCGGCTGGTGCCCTTGAATGATATTGGCACACGGTGGATAATCCACAGGTCGAATCAAGAACGCTTGATCCGCTCCCAAGGATCTGACGGGAGTTCAGTTGAACGATGCTCGGTACGCTTTTTATCATCTGCGCGGTTGTGGGCGGCACTTTATTTTTGTGCTTGTTTTTCCTGCAACTTCTTGGTCTCGGCGGACACCACGCCGGTATCCACCATGGTGCATCCGGGGGAATGCACCCGCACAATTTGATTTCAGGCAGCCACAGCTTACCAACACATGCGGGCGGTTTTCGCGGCCATTTAGCCCGCAGTATTGGAGGCAAGCAGGCTGTATCTCATGTTCTGGCCCATTATCACAGCGGCACCGGACAGGCCGGGCATTGGTCGCCGCTATTACAGTCGTGGCTGGTGACAATGCTGAGTTTTCAGGGAATCGTGACTGGAATCACGGCCTTTGGCTTGGTCGGTTTGGCCGCAACATCGCAACACTGGGCGGTGTGGCTCGTTCTGCCGCTTGCGTGCATGAGTGCGATCGGAGCAAGCCTATTGGTGGCATCACTGCTCCACGTCCTATTGTCAATGGATTCTGATGGAACTATTAATACAGCGGACGCCATCGGCTCTCCGGGGTCGGTTTATCTTTCGATTCCTCCAAGCAACACTGGAATTGGAAAGGTTCTGATAAGAATGCAGGGAAGGACTATGGAATACGGTGCCGTGACGTATCAGCCCAACGAGCTTAAGTCGGGAGAAGAAATTTTGGTTGTGGGCGTTCAAAAACCGGGTATCCTAGAAGTGTCGTCGGCGTCGTCCGTGCCAACTCGGATCGATTTGTAATAAAAAAAACAAAGGAGCCATATGATGATTTCCCCAGCACTTATGCTTCCTGCGGCGGTCATTACAGGAGGTCAATGGATTGGCATATTGAGCGCTTTCGTTGCGATCGTTTTTCTATCGTTTGTTCTCCTGGCGCTTAGTCGATACAAGCGCTGCCCAAGCAATCGAATACTGGTAATCTATGGTCGGGTCGGCGGCGGCAACACGGCCCGCTGTATTCATGGCGGCGCCGCCTTTGTTCTACCCATGATACAGGACTGTTCTTTCCTGAGCCTGGAGCCGTTACAGATAGAAATCCCGTTATCCGGCGCACTGTCCATTGAAAATATTCGCGTGAGCGTCCCGAGTGTATTTACCGTGGCGATCGGTACCACCCCGGAGCTGATGCAAAACGCCGCCATCCGACTTCTGGGTCTTGATATGAAACGCATCCAGGAGCGTTTGGAACACATTATATTCGGGCAGTTTCGTGACGTGATCGCATCGATGAAAATCGAGGATATTGCACGGCATCGCGAACAGTTCCTGAAGAACATACAGCTTTCACTGGAGCCGGAGCTTAACAAGCTGGGACTGGTGCTCATTAATGTGAACATTACAGATATTAACGATGAGTCCGGGTATATCGTGGCCATTGGCAAAAAGGCAGCCTCGCAGGCAGTGCAACAAGCAATGGTGGATGTCGCCCAGCAGGAAAAACTGGGCGCGGGAGGCGTGGCCGACGCAGAACGGGAAAAAGCCATTCAGGTCGCCAACGCCCAGAAACTCAAAGACATTGGCCTGCACGAAGCGCAAAAAGATCAGGCCGTTCGTGTGGCGGAACTGGAGCGCGATCAGAAAATCGGTGAGGCCACGTCGCAGCGTGATCAGATTGTCCGCTATGCAGAATTGGATAAGGAGAAAAAAGTCGCCGAACAGAGGGCTAATTTTCAACGAGATGTTGAGGTTGCGGAAGCCGAACAGGCTAAGCGTATTGCCGTGGCGGATGCCAACGCCGTGGCGATTGCCGGCGAGAGCAAGGCGCAAGCAAACATCGCATCAGCGCAATCAGAACTGCAAATCAGGCAGGCCGAAGCATACCGGGCCGCTGAAATTATGAAGCGCCAGGCCGATGCCGCGGTCGAGGAAGCCCAGAACTTGGCGCTCGCTAAAGCCGCCATGGCAAAGGCCCAGCTTGTCGAAGCCCAGCAGATTGCTGCCATCGAAGCTCCGGCCAAGGTTGAAAAGGCAAAGATTCTCGTTGATGCGCAAGCCGCCGCGGAAAAGCGGCGACTGGAGGCGGAGGCCGAGGCCAACGCGATTTTTGTAAAAATTGATGCCGAAGCCCGTGGACATTACGAAACACTGGCGAAAAAAGCGGAGGGCCTGAAGCTGATTATTGACGCCTGCGGTGGCTCAGACAAAGCCTTCCAGATGCTCATGTTGGAACACATGGACAAACTGGCGGAAACTGCGGCAACGGCCATTTCCAATATTAAATTCGATAAAGTGGTGGTGTGGGAAAATGGCCATACCGGTTCAAACGGCAATGCGGCGTCGAACTTTTTGCAAGGGATGGCTCGAAGCATGCCGCCAATGATGCAAGTGATGCGTGACATCGGCGGAGTCGAATTACCGGAGTATCTTGGACGGTTTGCACCCGAAGCGGCCCCCAGTGCTACCCCGCCCGCTCCGGCGACCTCGGCAAATTCCACCAACGCTGCCGGTGATGAAAAGGCAAGTTGAGCGTATGATTGATGTAGCATCCAAGGATTAAGGAAAGTATTATGTTGAAGCGTATCGGCAATCTGTTCAAGGGTGTTCTGGGCACGTCGGTTTCCAGTATTGAGCGTCGAAACCCAGAAATGCTTTTAGAAGTTGAGAAGGAAAATATTCGCACTCAGATCGGAAAATTTAATAAAGGCTTAGCAGCCCACGCGGGGCTGTGCGAACGTCTGATGTCGCGTGTCAAAACCCTGGAAAACGACCAACAAGAACTTCAAGCCCGCACCAGCGCTCATCTGCGAGCGGGCAACCGTGATCTGGCCGCGCAATATGCGCTGCGGCTTAAAAACACCACGCATGAACTGGAGGACAACCGGCGGCAGCTAGGTGCAGCCGAGGAAACTTACAGCACCCTGATCCGCCAGCGGGATGTGGCCGTGGAAGCGGCGCGTCAGAAAATTGAGTCACTCAAGCAGTCGATTGACGATCTGAAAGTCAAGAAAGCGATGGCCGAGTTGACGGAAGCCGCTTCCGGAATGGTCACCGGTGCCGGTGACAGTGGCGACACGCTCTCGCGATTGCGCGAAATGGTGGAAGACGAGCGATCCAAGGCGGCAGGGCGGATTCGCGTGGCGCGCGATTCAATGTCACTATCCGACCTTGACATCAAAGAGCGCGAACAGAAAGCCATGGCGGAGCAGGCCCTGGAGGAGTTTGAGGGCAAAGCCCCACCTCGACTGGGTTCCGGTGACGCCGCAAACCCGAGCTAATTGATTATCGCCCCACTTCCCAGGCCCGACTGGTGCAACGGTGCCAAATGGATCTACATATCTGTTCGTGAAGCGGCCGTCGACGGTGAGATACAGCTAATGTCGCCGATCCATCTGACGGTTGACCTTCATGCCGAGCGTCAATACATAGCTTTTGCGAAGCTGCCCGCGAATCTTCATAGTCTTGAGTTTTGCCGGGCTAAGATCTGTGTCGCCAGATTTCACCGCGTCAGTTAATTTTCGCCGCTCCCGCCGAATTATTCTGGCTTTTTTCTTGGGCCAGTTTTTTCGGAAGGCATGTGGGTATTCCATCACCGTGCGATGATCTCTCTGATAAGCATTGATCGTTTTTTGTTGCGGGCCTTTGACGGAGCTCATTTTGTTTTCCTAATACTCCGCTTTGCGGTAGCCGGGGCGGTTGTCGTCGGCGTCGTAGGCGGTGGTTTGTTCGGTGCCGTGGAGTTCCACGCGTTGAATGGAAACGGCTTTGCCGGTTTTTTCATCAATGGTGGCCAAAATGCCGCTCATACGTGGATCGCCGGTGGCGACATCAAACATCTGCGGCATTCCGGTGGTAAAAAACTTCAACACGCGTTCAGTCCGGCGCCCGAGCACACTGGCATACGGGCCGGTCATTCCAACGTCGGAAATAAAGGCGGTTCCCCCGGGCAAGACGCGGGCGTCGGCGGTAGGCGTGTGGGTATGGGTGCCAAAGCAAATGGATACCCGGCCATCCAGATACCAGCCCATTCCCACTTTTTCACTGCTGGCTTCAGCATGAA
>JAJZOA010000323.1 GCA_021852225.1 Planctomycetota bacterium | reverse complement strand
CTGGAGCCGAGGCGGTGGTGAGGCCATTTTGGCTCTCCGTGCGCTGCGGCTGAGCCAAGATGGCCGCTGGGATAACTTCCTGCTCCATCGGAAACTTAGACCTGCGGCATAATGTGTCACGCACCCCCCCTGGCTGCTATAAATTCAATTGATTGGCTTTTGTGTTTAACACCCTATATAGTGCTTTTTGCGGAGCGTGGCCTGTTACCTTAGCCGTACGAATAAAGATATAAACGGCTGACAGTCGCCATCCAGGTGTGGGACCGGCTTGTTACCTTCGGATGTATTTAAGCGACCGCTTGGTTTTCGCGGCAAAACGCGCCGCTTGGCCGCGCAAGCTGATTGCAAAGAAAGTGGAAAGATTCTATGGGGCTTCTGAATTTTCGTAATCCGGGTCGGGTGTGGCAGGTCTATGGCCGCTCCGTTTTCCGCTATGCCACACCGCGAAAGATCGCCAATGCGCTGCGCACTGAATATGCCTACCGACGCCGGATTGCGGATGTGAAATCCGCGCCATATATCCTGTTTCTGGAACCCTTGTATTACTGCAATCTGGCGTGCCCATTCTGTGATAGACAGATATTTCCTGACGCCCGAAAAAACAGTGCGGGCAGGCTGACACCAGGCCTTTACGACAAGATACTTGAGCAAATCGGTGACTACCTTTTCCAATGCCAGATTTTCGGGCAGGGCGAGCCTATGCTGGATTGGCCATTGACAAGACAAATTATTGAAAAGACACACCGGCGGCGGATTTTTACACTCGTAAGCACCAATTGCACGCTGATAACGCCCCAGATTGCCCGCGAAGTGGTCAGTTGCGGATTGGATCATCTGGTCTGCGCCATAGACGGCATGAGTCAGGAAACTTACGGCATGTACCGTGTTGATGGTATCTGGGAAAAGGCTGTCGAAGGCCTTACGCGTATCGCCGAAGAAAAACGCAAAGCCGGGTCGCGAACACTTGTGGAATGGCAATTTCTGGTTCACGGACACAATGTTCATGAAATACCGGCGGCAAAACATCTGGCCCGCAAACTTGGCTTGTTCATCCGCTTTGCGCCGCTGCGCGGAATGGAATTTAATCCGACGCTTCGGGAATACTGGAAAACCACAGGTCTGCGTGCCGATACACCGGCCGGCCAGCCGTTGCATGACTGGCCCTGTTATTTCCTCTGGCGGTCTCTGGTTTTGAATTCAAATGCCCGGGTCGCGCGATGTCTGGTCTATCAGAATGTGGCCGAGTATGCGAGTCTTCATGATATGTCTATACTTGAAGCATACAATCATCCGACGGTTCAGCGCGCCAGGCAACTGTTTTCCAGGGCACCGGTGCCTTCCGGTGATTTTCCGGCACCCTGCAATAATTGCTCGTTTTATCGTCGTCATCATGGCGGGCCGCCAATGGACAAACCCGCCTCGTTAGGCTGGGCGCTGCGGATTCTGGAAGGCGGAGGCTTTGCCTCCCGCGCGGGAACAACGCCCATATCGGAGGCCTCATCACAGACAATTCCGGTGCCCGAAACTTTATAAAAGCGAGCATCCAGACTCCGCTCGTTAACCCCGGACAAGATTTTCAGCCCAAGCCATCGCGGCAATGATCCTGAAATTCCACGCACTTCCGTTCAAATTCGCTCCGCGCCGATTTTGAACAGCACGCGGAGCATCGGTCGCGACGTCGTGCCCAAGAAGCATGCCGCGGGTCTCTACTTTATGAATCGGCCCGCGCGGGTGTCGCCCCTGAATGGGGAAGCGCTGCCGCCGGTTAGGCCCGCGGCTTGCATGCCCGGAATCGTGATGGCTCGCCCGCCAATGGGATTATTTGGCTTTTAAAGCCCAGACACGAAAATCACGATACTGGCCAATAGTTCCGGCCATCTGCCGCAGGCCGATTTTTCCGCTTGTATAAGCTTTGCCGAACCTCGCCGGATTGTTGTCGGTCCAGTCCAAGGCGACACGGCCGTTCACCAGCAATTGAATGTGCTTCCCATCTTTGATGATGCGCAGCTTCTGGAATCCTCGGGCGCCCGGTGCCACCGCAATCGGACCGACCGCGGTCAGGTAAAAATGGTTGTTTTTTCGCAGATTGGATGATGGACGACCTGCTTGAAACAGTGGCAAATTGGCAAAATATGAAAAATGGTAGCTGGCAATGGCTCCATGGGTATATTGGCTGAAAGCACCGTTCCGTGGCGGCAGACGAGGATCAAACATATGCCAGCCATTGACCGCATGGGCGGCAAAAAAGATAATCGCCAAACCTTTTTTTGAAACCGGCTTAAACTGCCAGTCGGCCACAATCCGATTGGGAAACGTTCGGGGGCACCAGAGCACAAAATGGCCCGGGCCGGAATAACTCCCGCGCGGGCGCGTTTGGAGCTGCATAGCGCCATGCGAAAATGACATTTCCGCAGGTCCCTCCAATATCCATTTTTTCACATCCGCGGAATGGGCCAACGAGGAAGAGTACAGCAACACACCGCGCCTGCCGGCAATTGAGATCGGTTTGGGCGGCGTAAAATATCCGAAGAGTGCTTTATCATGGCCTGCAAATCTTTTGGGCACCAGTCCGCTGATCAATTCGGGCGGAACGTAGTGGCCGTGCGCCTGCACATCGCTTACACGTATCGGCCCACGGCCGATCACCACAGTCCGGGCGTGCCCCAAAATCGTCCAAGGCCGGTACGCGGTACCCGGAAGATTCATGGGTACCCCGTTGAAATACCCGTCGCACCGTCCCGTTCCGCTGTTCCATGTAAACTGAATAAAACAGGTCTGCGGTCCCGGCAGATGGGTTAGATTTACCAGGAATCCCCGATCGTAATGCGCTTTGTCCCATGCAAATATCAAGTTAATACTCTCCGACCCTCCGGTGAGTTTGCAGCTTGCCAGACCAGGCAATTTCACGAGCGTCTGATTGAAAAGTCCGGCTTGTGCACCATCCTTCCAGGTGCGATCGGTATGCATCATAAAACTTACATATCCCTGCTGGCTGACCGGCTTTGGAAACCTGATACGCACAGGGCGCCAATGAGATGTCGTAGGCTTCAGTGGGCGGCTCACGTGGGCCAAGGCTGTCATGCGTGGCCCGACCAGCAGGGCCATCAGAAAGGTGAATCGCGAAACGTTTGCATTGAACATTACCACCAGCTTTCGTTCGGAGGGAACTTTTCTGAAATATTTTTAACCGAACGTCCGTTGCGGAGCAATTGTCAGCGACAGCACTGCCAATATTGCTTCAGGGCAACGGAATTGGCAAAGCAAATCGCATCTCCGTGTATCTGAGCGAACTGCATTCCAAATTTAACCCAACCTTCGCAAGTTTGCCCTAAAAGCGGCTGTGGTGTGCAACTACGGTCAATGGTTGCCACTACAACGGATGGATAGTCCGGGAGCGGCGGCCTTCAGGTGCGATGCCATAACCGCCATCTGACCGGCATAAATTTTTGGACGCGGTTGCTCCGGCAGATGCAACTCCAGCATATTTAGCGGCAATGGCCGCTCCGCTTACAATTCCGGTTTGCTGTGGCGTGACATCACCCGGCATCGACCGCGGCCTTGGCCCACTGGGCCACAATATGGTGGGCCGCCTGGCCAGTCACCTTGAAGCCGGCGCGGATAAAATTCCGCCGCAGCTTGCTGCAATTGTTATGCACCCACACCGCATCCAGCGGCCCGGCGAAGCTTCCGGTTGTGCCATCCGCGTTTGTTGCGCAGCCAAAACCCTCCACAAAATACGTGTGGTCGTCGGCGACTGTGAAATTATATACCAGAACGCCTTGCGGTTCAGCAACCGTCGTCGTCCCCACCACCGTTGCCGTCTGGCCGTCAGGCGTGGAAAGGGTTCCCCGGCGATCAGGTCATCCGCACTGGTTATTCATTGCAGCGCAGCGTCACGTTCATAGGATCAACCCAACAGCTTTAACTCGTCCGGTGCCGCCTTAAACTCGCCGGCAATGATCATGTTGTAGAGCAGATACGAGGTCTGATCCACCGCGGATATCTGCCGGTCAAAATAGCCGAGCACCGATACTGCAAGGCTCCGGTCCGGGCTGACAATCGCCGTGGCAAAATGGCCCCCCTCATCCGCCAACATCTGCCACTGCCACTGGTGCTTCCGCGCCAATACATCACCCCACGCCATCGCCAGCCAGAACGGCAGGTCCTTGCGACCCTCCTCCGTAATCCCCTTGGGCAGCGACCCACCATCACGCTTCCGCTGCAGCGTTTGGGCGATAAACTCCTGAATGGCGGCCGCATCCATGCCCGACACGTCAATGCCCAGTTCTTTCTGGTAACGGGCCAAGGCTTCGGTGACCGAGTCCAGCTCCTTACCCTTTGTGAACGCACGACAGTGCATCTTCCCGACAATCTTGGACTCGGACTTGGGTTTTGCAGCCCCATCGGCCAGGGGCTGGCCGTCGGCCTTCGGCGGCAGCGGCCACACCTTCACAAATTTAAACCCCTTCAGCCCACTCTGCCGCACGCGCGAAACGAACTCTTCAGTCACGTACACGCTGTAAAGCCTTTCGGGAATTTGAAAGATCGACAGCCCGGCGAGTTGATCGGTCCGGAACTGGTGGTAGTCAATACGCAGGGCCAGGTGGCCGATCGGGACATACTCAAGCCGCGATTTCTCGAGGTCGAGCACATCGGCAATTTTTCTCATGCGATAGAGAAAGAAGGTCCCAACACCCTTCGGCATGATCAGAGGCAATATTTCGCCGTTGGGTTCAAGCATATCCCGTAACACATCCACCGCCCGTTGGCTTAAACCGAGTACCCAGCTAACTGAAATCAGGTCCATTCCACGGGGAAAAGGGACATCCTCCTTTACCTCACGAGGCTGCCAAATCCCCGCAAGCGGCGGCGGGACGGGCCGGTCACGCAAGTCCTCCGGTCTGGGATACAAGCCCTTTATGTCGTCACCGAGGAAAGGGCCATGGGAAATCGGGGCACGGTTCACCCAAGAGAAGGCTCCGGGTCTCTCCTCATCCGGAAGCATAAGCCAGTATATTGCCGCGGGAATCCCACCGGCGGCTTTTCGGGTGTCTTGCTGTTTTCGATCAGTACTCATTTTGTCACAAAAGCCCCATTTAGGATGGCCTTCCTCAGCTTGGCCAAGGCCTCTTCAACCCCTTTCTTGCCACCTGCGGCCTCCGCCTGCTCCAAAGTGTCGCCAAGGTCCTTAAGATAATCGTTGGTATGCGTGCCCAAATGGCCAGCGGTTGCCTTGAACCCGTTCACCGCTGAATTAATCCCATCCTCGCCCAGAGTCCTCTTGATGACCGCTCTGGCCCTATCGATGGAATTCTGTACTTCCGCACTTCTGCTGGCGATGTTTTCCGGAACAATATGCGCTGCCTGCTCTCCGGGGGCAAATTTTTCCCCCGCCGCCTCCATCGCCGCCCTCAGGCAACTGTTATGTACCCATACCGCATCCAGTGGGGCGGCAGAACTTCCAGTTGTACCATTACTGCCAAAACCCTCCACAAAGTACGTGTGGTCATCGGCGACTGTGAAATTATATACCAGAACGCCTTGCGGTTCAGCAACCGTTGTCGTCCCCACCAC